>NZ_JBHXFA010000334.1:0-2044 GCF_042724175.1 Streptomyces sp. NPDC127084 | reverse complement strand
GGTGTCGTCGTCCCCGCCGCCGGGGCCTGTGAGGTCGGGCGGCGGGGGCAGGTCCGGCAGCGGCGGGGAGCCGATCCGGGGCATCTGGCGGACGTTGTCCGGGGAGTCGTCGTCGGACATGCGCCCTCCTCTCTGGTGACTGCCAGTCACGACGGAAGGGCCCCTCGCACGCGTACGCGTACACGTGGTTGAGAGACCCTGTCCAGCGTTTTCCGGCGGTGATGATGATGACGATGACGATTACTGGCAGTGAGTCCGGTAGAGGCGTTCCAGCTCCGCCGACAGCTCGTTGAAGACCGTCTGGCTGCCGGCCGCGCGGGCCTTCTGGAGGGCGGAGACCTTGAGCAGGTCGTGCCAGGCGCGGAAGAACTCCTCGGGGGCGCGGTCCCCCGCGAGCCGCGCCTGTTCGAATCGGCGGTTCCAGTGCGCGGCCTTCTTCGCGGACATGCCGGGTGCGGTCATCCGGTGCCCCGCTGCCGGTGGTCCGGGCCGAAGAAGTCACCCAGGAGCCGGGGTGCCCCGGCCGGCTCGCCCTCTCCCTGGGACGGGGCGAGACGCTGCAGCGTCTGCTGCGCAGAGTTGGTCATGACGGCCCCGGCCTGCTGCTTGCGCTGGGCTTTGCGCAGGGCCTTGTCCTCGCGCCGGCGCAGCACGGTCTCGGGCGCGGTCTCCTCGTACGCGGCGACCGTGCCGTTGATGGCGCGGGCGGCCTTGCGCATGGCGCGGGCCGCCTCCCGCAACGGCTTGGCGCGCTTGCGGGCCCGGGCAGCGGCGGAGATACCGAAGGGCAGGTCACCGCCCACGCGGCGGCGCTTCAGGTCGTCCTGCACGGCGTCGGCGAGGGCGTCGTAGGTCTGCGCGTCGGTCAGCAGGCTGCCGCGGTGCTGCGCCTGCCATCCCTCGCGCTGGCCGGGCAGGGCGAGGGCCTGCACACCCGTGGTCACACGGGACGCGATGTCCTTACTCATCAGGGGTCTTCTCCTCAAACGGGGGGTGGTGGTGCAAGGCGCTGGATCGGGGGAAAGTGGGGGCGGCGTCACGGCGCCTTCACCGCGTCCCCGAGGTGGCTTCAACATCTCGGGGGCCGGTGGAACCGTCGGTAAGCGTTTGTGCAGGTCACCGCTCCGGGCGGTAGCCGCTGGCGAGCAGCGCGGCGGCCTCCTGGCGGTACTTCGAGGCGGTGTCCGTGGACGACACGTCGAACTCGCGCTGGACGTCGGCGATCGAGAGCACCTGGCACAGCCGACGGTGGATTTCGTAGGCGTCCAGGCCGACCGTCAGCAGGCCGGCCGCGAGCGTCATACGCGCGACCTTGCGGACCGCCCGCTCGCGAGAGGTGAGCTTCGCCTCGTCTTCCTTTTCGACCGCGCGCCGCTCGACTTCGGCAGCGGCGAGCCGCGTTTCGGCGGCAACCCGGTCGGCTTCGGCAGCACGCTGCCGGGCGGCCTGCGTGTTGGCGTTGGCGACCGCCTGACGCTCGGTCTCCTCTGCCGCCCGCCGCTCGGCTTCGGTAGCACGGCGGCGCGTTTCGGCGGCGGCGAACTCCGCTTCGGCTGCGGCACGGTCGGCTTCGGCGGCACGCTGGCGGGCTTCGGCGACAGTGGCCGTCTCGACCGCCTGCTCCTCCGCCGCCGCGATCCGGTCGGCTTCCGCCGCCTCCTTCCGCTTCTCCGCCGCCCGGAGGTCAGCCTCCGCCGCGGCCTCGCGTTCCTGAGCCTCACGGCGCTCCGCCTCCGCCGTCCGGGCGCGGGCTTCGGCGACGGCCGCTGTCTCCAGCGCCTGCCCCTCCAGCTCGGCCGCCCGTTCTGCGGCACCGGCCTGGGCATGGGCATGCGCCCGGGCCTGGGCTGTCGCGCCCTCCACGCGGGCGCGCACGGACTCCAGGTCGCCGTCGGCCTCCAGCCGTTCGGCCTCAGCGCGCTTCTGTGCGACCTCGCGGCGCGTGTCCGCGTCGAGGCGCCGGCGTTCGGCGTCCTCCGCCCGGGCCTCCGCCTCGCGTTCCTGCTGCTCAGGCAGGGCGAGGGCCTGCGCGACGGTGTAGCCG
>NZ_JBHXFA010000333.1:0-2171 GCF_042724175.1 Streptomyces sp. NPDC127084 | reverse complement strand
CCGCCCCGACGCCTGAGGACCAGCCTCACTCCGTGGCCAGCGGTTCTTCCCCAACCCCAGCCACGAAACGGACAAGAGCTCACGTTCCGCACTCTTAGCCGGTGCAGCCGGTGACGATGACGGGGCTGAGGAGACAGTTGGTGGGAGTGTTGCCTGTGATGGGGGATGCGGTGACGGTGGTGAACTGGGTGTCGGTCCAGATGCCGCCGGGTGCGGGGGCGGGTGGGGCGGTGTTGTTGATGACGGGGGCGGCGTTCAGGGAGAAGCTGCCGCCGGTGTTGTAGATGCCAGCCGCTTGGGAGCCGGTGCCGGTGACTTTGTTACCGGTGATGAGTGAGCCGCTGACGCTGGTGGTGGTGCCTGCAGCGGCGTAGATGCCGCCGCCTTGGGAGTACTGGCCGGAGGCCAAGTTGCGGGAGACGTTCGCACCCCCATTCAGACTAAGCACACTGGAGGGGCACTCGTTGTAGATGCCTGCTCCCTGGCCGTGCGCGCCGATGGTCTGGTTGTCGATGACGGTAGTGCCGTTCAGGGTCACGACAGTGCCTGCCCCGCAGCCGAGCAAGGAGAGGCCGCCGCCGACAGGGTTACCGCTACTGGTGCTCGTGTTCCCGGCGATAGTGCCACCGATGAAGGAAATTGGACCAGAACCGCCGGACTCCACCTGAACTCCGCCACCATTTCCACTTGTGCTGCGATTATCCGTAATCGAAGTGTTGGTGACATTGATGCTGCCGTTGCGATTCAACAGATGCAGGCCGCCCGCTTCCGCGGCGCTGTTGTTGCGAAACGTGCTGTCGCTGATGGAGACAGCGCTAGTCGAAACTACGTTTGACGACCGGCTAAATGCACCTCCAATGCGGGCCCGATTTCGCGAAAATGTAGAGCCGGTAATGGTGACAGCGTCTGGCGCACTGATGCCGCCGCCCTGATTGTTTGACGAGTTGTCAGTAAACACACTGTTAGTGATCGTCACCCCGACGCCTTGGAATGCCGTCCAGACACCTCCGCCACCCAAACCGGCGTGGTTGCCCTGGACGTTGACGGTATCCAAGTTCAGGGTTGAGTCCTGGTCAACTCGGATACCACCCCCTACAAACGGAATCGAGCCGTTCATGATCGTGAGGTTGTTCATCGAGAGGGACGTCCCTTGGACTTGGAAGATGCGGAAGGATGTGGTGGCGGTGGTGGCACGCCGGATGGTTGCATTATTCCCATTAATGGTAAGCGGCTGAGTGATGACGGGAAGGGCATTCTCTCCGTCGCCAGAGTCTACGCTGTACTCATAAACGCAATAGGGGGTGAGATCCAGAGTGTCGCCACTGCCAGCATTGGCACTGTTGATGGCGTTGGTAAGATCGGCGGCGCTGCATGAAACCGAGGTGTTAGCCGCTGCAGGAACGGCTGCTACAAGTGTCGCCGGGAATGCCATCGGGACAGCCAAAGCCGCCCGAACGAGAAATTTGATGCAGTAGTTAGTCACACTCTTCTCCTCTACTTCATGCGGACTGGTGTCGGCCGCTGCGATGGGTCCTGGCACCTATATTCGGACCCTGGCCTCACCCGCCCCGGGTAGGGCCATGTATGTGTAGTAATACCTAAACGGACCGTCATCAACCGCGTCGACACGCTGCGGGGGCGTTGACGTGATCGGAGAACGATGTGCGGCAGGGCAGGTGGCGGGTCTGACACAAGAATGACGTGAGGTCTCCGTGGACCCTCCTGACTTCTCTGCCGCTCGAATGTGAGCCATAGAAGAGGATGGGGCACGTGCCCAAGAAGATTGACCCCGCGGTTCGGAGCCAGGCTGTTCGCGTGAATTCGCCGATCTGTGCGGCGAGATGGACGTCACCCAGTCCATGGGTGCTGTCGGTACCTCCGCCGACAACGCCGCCTGCGAAAGCTTCCACGCCACCCTCAAGCGGGAGACTCTACGCGGCGCCCACCACTACCCGGGCGCGGAACTCTGCCGACGTACCGTCTTCCGGTGGCTGGCCCGCTACAACACCCGCCGCAGGCACTCCGCCAACGAACACCTCAGCCCCGTCGACTACGAACACCAGCAGCCAGCAGCAGCACCAACGCGATCGAGTCGGTCAACGCACGCATCCGCCGGGCTGCGAGGGCCCGTGGCCACTTCCCCTCCGAGAACGCGGCCCTGAAGTGCGTCT
>NZ_JBHXFA010000332.1:0-2177 GCF_042724175.1 Streptomyces sp. NPDC127084 | reverse complement strand
TGCACTTCACACCGACCGGGTCGTCCTGGCTGAACCTGGTGGAGCGGTGGTTCGCCGAACTGACCACCAAGAAGCTCCGCCGTGGTGTCCACCGACCCGTCCAGGCACTCGAACGCGACATCCGCACCTGGCTCGCCGACTGGAACACCAACCCCCGGCCGTGCGTCTGGACCAAGACCGCCGACGAGATCCTCGACAAAGTCGCAACATACTGCCGACGAATCTCCGACTCAGGACACTAGCTTAAACGCCCTCTCAGAGCCATCAGGACTACGAACCAGCCCTGCCACGTACCCGGGGGCAAGCCAACCCTACGAATGCCAAGAAGGTAGGACGGTCTTATGCGGGGGTGGAATAGGTTCAGTAGCGCTCAAGAGGAGGATCCTCAGGATAGACGGAACCGGATAGTCCGAGTGTCGCGTAGTACGCTTTCCGGGTGTCCCCGTTCCCCCTGTGCACCGCGATGGCGTCGTTTACGGCTTCTCGCAGGGCTTTGTCGGCCTTGCTCATACCTATGCCGTACGGCTCCTTAGTAAAGGGCTGTTCGAGGATCCGCAGCTTGTTCGGATGCTGGGCGATATATCCCTTGAGTATGGCATCGTCGGTGGTCACAGCGTCGACCTCGTTGCTGAGCAACGCCTGGACACACTTGGAGTACTTCGAGAGTTCGATCGTCATTGCACCGTACTTCGGCTTCTTGATCTCCCGTAGCGAAGTTGAGCCGATGATCGAGCAGACTTTCTTGCCCGCCAGGGACTGGGGGCTGACGATCTCCGTGTCCGTCATGCGAACGAGCAAGTCAGCACCGGCCATGAAGTACGGGCCGGCGAACCCAACGTGCTTCTTGCGCTCGTCGTTAATGGTGTAGGTGCCGACGTAGAGGTCGATGTCGCCTTTGGATATGGCTGCCTCACGGCTACGGGAGTCGACGGTCCTGAACTCAATCTGGTCGGTCGAGAACCCGAGATAGGCTGCTACCATCTTGGCTATCTCGATATCGAACCCTGAACGCTTTCCGTCGGCGTCCACCAAGCCGAGGAACGGCTGGTCATCCTTCGCGCCGATGATAAGCTTTCCCGCCTTCTGGGCGCGTTTCAGTGTTGGAGAATCAATTTTCACACCCTTGACTGCAAAGTACGTCGGTAGCTCATGGATATTTCCGTCGGAGACTCCGGCTAGCCTGCCATTAGCGGTTTCAGAGTGGCTGCTACAAGCAGACGCGGTCAGCGCAAGCGCGATAAAGACCGCAACAGCAGTTGCCTTGGGTGATGGCATGGCCAGCCCTCACTCTCTCGCGTAACGTCTTTAACTTCCAATATTGTAATCACCGGCATGGTTTCACCCCCTACTGGCCATTAGGAGACATATCGAAGTGGCACGCCAGCGAATTTACGCCCGGGGAATTTGAGCATTTTCATCATACCGCTGAGTCTCTTTAGTCTTGTCCCGACAGGGTGAGAGTGCTACCCAGCGAGACCCCTAAGTTGATTCCACTAACCTGAGTGCCATCGGATTGGAAAGCCTCCGTGATTTTTCGTGTCGACACTTCGGGGCGAACTCGAACCTCGAGTTGTTCGCCCCGGCATCGCCCCAAGTCTGCTTTACCATTTCGTCGACGAACCGGGGCCCCAGTCATCCCATGGCCGGGGCCCCGGACTGCGAGCGCGCACCCCATGGTGACGGAGGTGGCCCCTACACCATCAAGGAGCCGCTCAAGACAGCCTCGAGGTGTGGCGGCTCCACTTTCGGCAGGTCGAAAGTATCACGATCACAGATGCTCCTAGTGTTATCCATAAAGTGTCTTAGATTGCCCGGTGGAAATACCTAAAGCACTCCCTATATACAGCGATACCTAGCCTCGATCTTTCGTGACGGTCCGTCGGTTTCTTCGGCGGGCCGTTTCGGTTGTGCGGGCTGGTGGCGGCCAGCGTGATGGCCCGGCTGTCGCGTCGGGTGGGCGCCGGGTTCCACGGCTCCGGTCGGGTGGTGCTGCTCGCGGGGTCGGGAAGGTACTGGTCAGCCGGGGTTCGGGAGAGCTTCACGTCGTGCCAGGACGTCAGTGATCACGTCGGTCCAGGGCTAAGGGTCCGTCTTCAAAGATCATCAGTGTTGGATCATGGTGTGGTGATACGACGTCATGAACTGACCGGTCGTGAGTGGGAGTTGCTTGCTCCGTT
>NZ_JBHXFA010000331.1:0-2304 GCF_042724175.1 Streptomyces sp. NPDC127084 | reverse complement strand
CCCGAGAGCTACCTCGCCGGCCTCCACCTCCGCGCGTCGATGATCTGGATCAAGAAGCTCACCACCTCTTGATCACGACCAAATACGCTCCCTAGGTGCGTTTCTGCGCACCGTGAGCGTACGCCTGGTCCGAGGCCGTCTCCAATCGGATGCCGTGGGCTCATCCATCGGCCCGTCTGGTTGGGGGATGATGGCTGGTGCTGTTGGTTGGCAAGCTTTCCTATCGCGTTCCACGAGTTGCACTTTATCGATACGGGGCCGATAAGCGTAGAGTTTGCTGATGTGCTCGTCAGGGGCAGTCGGTCAGGGGGCCTCGAACAGGGTCATAGGAGAGACGGGCGAAATGAAGAATAAAAAGATTAAGGCTCTGGCGGCGATTTCCGTAGCAGCGGTGATGGCAGTGGTGGTGACTCCAGCGTATGCCGAAACGCCACAGGTCACATCCCTGGCATCTGTAATTCACGATCAAGCCGCCGGTACGCCGTATGAAATTTTCTTTCCGGATCCGAATAGAATCAACACATCGGGAACTATCCAATCCAATACGCAGGTGGACCCGGTAGGTTCTCCGGAAACCGCAGACGGCGATCTCTGGTTCATGGGTACTGCCACACTGGTGAACAATACAGATCATGAACAAGAGCTTTCGACTCAAGCGTTCGAAAAGAAATTCTCGAACACTGTACAGACTACGGTTACACGCGGCATTAGTACCAGCAATAAGGTGTCGGGAACATTTGATCTGGGATCGGTACTCAAGCTTGGTGACGATTTCTCAACCACGGTCTCATTTTCTTCGACTGATACACAGGCCTCGGAGCAATCAGAGATCTATACCGCGCCATCTCAGACGATCAGCGTACCCGCGCATACCACCGCTACTGTGAATGTCTCTCTCCAGTCTCAGAAGGCCACTGGAAACCTCAATATGAGCACCCAACTAGGGGGGTATTTCACCTCTCGGGGTGTGAAGAAGGGCGGAAAGAGTAAACTTCCTCTCTATGAGGAGTTGAACGACGAGCACCAACTCAGCCAAGTGGCTTTCCCGTCTGGATTCAGCCTGAACAGCATGGACAAGACCCTCGATTTCAAGGGCGCTGGAACTTACACCGCCACTTACGGTTCGAATTACAAGATGACCGTCAGTGAGGCTCCTAATGGCTCGTCGCCTCACCCCTCTACCGGTACGAGCAAGAAGTACAGCTTCAGAGTCCCGCTGGCCAGGTAAGAGCTGTTCTGCTGTTGCGAGCAGGGGTGGCGGCCTGGCGGTTCTTCTCTCCGGCGTTCCTGCCCACGGTCCGCCAGCCGCCGCCATCGGGGCATGTTGCCGAGTTTCGTGGCGTCGACAGGACCAGTTCACCGAGCCGGTCCCGCTCGTAGCGGCGTTCCGGTGGGCCGGTCCAACCGGCTCAGGCCGTGTCGGCTCAGGATCCGGTGCCGGTCGAGGCAGGCATAGCGAGCCCGATCCGGGGCGGGTTTGCGGGCTTGGCGCAGGTGGCTTCCGGCCTCTGCTTCCTTACAGTGCCGAAAAAGCCCTCCAGACAGCATCCGTCATGGCCGCTGGCACCCTCGGCTACTGCCCGGGGTCGGCGATGGCCGCGGCGGGCTCGCTGCGGGTGCGCTTGTTCGGCCGTGGCGGACATGCGGCGATGCCGCAGTCAGCGTGGACCCTGTCGTGATGGTGGCAGCAACGGTGATGCGCCTGCAGACCGTGACCTCGCGGGAGGTTGCACTGGACGAGCAGGCCATGCTCACGGTGGGTTCTCTGCACGCTGGGAGCAAGGACAACATCATCCCCGACGAGGCCGAGCTCACCGTCAATACCCGCTCTTTCGATGATGAGCAGGTCCGTCGCCGTGTCCTCAGCGCGGCCGAACGCGTGATCCATGCCGAGTCCCAGGCCTCAGCAGCACCAGGAGAACCCGAGATCACCCCGCTGGCGCACTTCCCCCCTCACCGTCAACGACCCTGATGTGACAGCTCACACCGTGGCGGCCTTCGAGTCATTCTTCGGCCCTGACAATGTCAAGAAGCTTCCACCCTCCCCGCCAGCTCACCAGCTGCCACTGACCAGTGACCCCCTGGGCAAGCATCCAGCGGGCAGCGTCGTCGCGCAGACGCACCACAGTCGCAGCGTCGGCGTCGTCAGCGAGACGAAAGCGTAGATCGTTCACGCCGCGACCTTCGCACAGGCGTCCGCACTAGGGTTCGTCTTCAAAGTGATCTTGCCCAGAGCAGGATCGATGCGAGTGTGACCGCTGCTTCGTAGGAGGTGGCGGTCTTCTCGTATCGGGTGGCGATGCC
>NZ_JBHXFA010000330.1:0-2325 GCF_042724175.1 Streptomyces sp. NPDC127084 | reverse complement strand
CGCGTCGTAGAGACGTTCGAGCAGAGAAGTGGATCACCCTTCGGACTTGTCAGCGGCCAAGCAGACAAGCACCGAAGGGTGACCGCTTCTTATGATCCTGGATCCGGAGGAATGGATGGACCTGCGTCGGTTCCGCGCCCTGCATCAGGCGGGCGTGAGTATCAGCGCGATAGCCCGGGAGACCGGGCATGACTGGCGGACGGTGAAGAAGTACCTGTCCGACGAGACGGCGACGGTGCCGTCGGCCCCGCCGCGGGCGGGGACCCAGCCGAGGAAGATAGCCAAGTTGGCGCCGGTGGTGGACGCCTGGCTGCGGGCGAGCATCGACCTGAAGGCGTCGGTGATCCACGAGCGGCTGGTCGACCAGTACGGCTTCGAGGGCCACTACCAGCGCGTGAAAATGTATGTCGCCGAAGCACGCCCTCGGATCCGTGCCGAACTCGGCTTGGACCAGGACATGGCGGGGCTGCACCGCCGCTTCGAGGTGACACCTGGTGGGCAGGCCCAGGTCGACTGGGGGCACGAAGGAACGATCCTTGCGCACGTCGGGATCGCGAACGTGTACTCGTTCCACATGACCCTGTCCTATGCGAGGGACCCGTTCTGCTGCTTCACCACCAGCCAGGACCTCGCGACGTTCTTCGACTGCCACCGCCGGGCCTTCGAACACTTCGGGGGTGTGCCTTCCACGGTCGTCTACGACCGGACGAAGACCGTGGTCAAGCGGCATGTCGCACCGGGCAAGGCGGTTCCGCTGCATCCGGAGGCGGTCGCGTTCGCCGGCTCCTACGGATTCGACCTCGACGTGCTTGCTGCCTACCGGCCGCAGGGCAAGGGCCGGGTCGAGCGGCAGGTCGACATCGTCCGCGACCACGTTCTCGCCGGCCGAGTATTCGGCACGCTCGCCGAGCTGGACGCCGCCTTCCAGGCCTGGGTGCCGATCCGGCACCGGCAGGTCCATCGCACTCACTGGCAAGGTCATCGCAGTGCGGGCGGCCCGGGACCGGGCCGCTTTGATGCCGCTGCCCGACCAGCCTTATCGGGTGGTCGAACGCCATCTGCGAAGGGTCGGCAAGGACTGCCTGATCTCCTTCGACGGCAGCCTCTACTCGGTCCCGGCCCGCCGCATCAGTCCCGGTCAGCAGGTCGAAGTCCGCGTCACACAAGACGAGATCACAATCCACCAGCTCGAGCCGGCCGACGAGAGCGAGAGCCTGCTCGCCGTCCATGACCGCACGGAGGTCAAGGGCAGCTGGGTCGTTGACAGTTCCCACTGGGACGGCTTGCCGGGCGGACACACCCGAAGCATCACCACCACTGATCCGTCCCTCCCACCCCAGCCCGCGGGGGGCACCGACCGACCGGACAGCACCGCGCTGGACGCGTTGCTGTCCCGCACCGCGGCCGCCCGCATTCCTGTCGGCCGGCGTCCGCTGGCCGACTACGACCTCGCCGCCGGCCTGCCGGTGCCCGGAGTGAACTGATGAGCGACCTGATCACCGCGCGGATCCGCGCACACGCCACCAAGCTGAACTTGCCCCACCTGGCTGCCAGCCTCGAGCAGCTGACCGCCCGCGCCGACCGGGACAAGATGGGCTACCTCGACTTCCTCGACCTCGTCCTGGAGGAAGAGACCGGGGTCCGCGACGGACGACGTTTCCGCACCGCCCTGCGGCTGTCGAAGCTGCCGCACCACAAGACACCCGACGACTTCGACTTCGCCTTCCAACCCGATCTCGACGTCCGCAAGGTCAAGGATCTCGCGGCCCTGTCGTTCATCGAGATCAAGGCCAACGCCGCTTTTCTGGGACCGCCCGGGGTGGGCAAGACACACCTGGCCGTCGGGCTCGCGGTCGCGGCCTGCCGGGCCGGCTTCTCCGTCTACTTCACGTCGCTGGACGACATGGTCCGCCAGCTGAAAGAAGCCGAGGCCCAAGGACGCCTCGCCACCAAGATGCGCACCTACCTCAAGCCGAGCGTCCTCGTGGTCGATGAGGTGGGGTATCAGCCCCTCGAACGGGCCGAGGCAAACCTGGTGTTCCAGGTGATCTCGAAGCGATACGAGACCGGTTCGATCTTGCTGACCTCGAACAAAACGTTCAGCGAATGGGGCCAGGTGTTCGGCGACGACGTCCTCGCCACCGCGATCCTCGACCGCCTCCTGCACCACTGCGAGGTCATCTCAATCAACGGGCCGAGCTACCGGCTCAAGAACCGACTTACTGCCATCGACGGAGCCACCAGCGTGGCATGATCACACCAGCTGACCTCTGGACGTGAGGTCGTACGCACCTCTGCATGTCAGGTCGTACGCAGACACCGGGC
>NZ_JBHXFA010000329.1:0-2334 GCF_042724175.1 Streptomyces sp. NPDC127084 | reverse complement strand
CCGAGAGCTACCTCGCCGGCCTCCACCTCCGCGCGTCGATGATCTGGATCAAGAAGCTCACCACCTCTTGATCACGACCAAATACGCTCCCTAGTGCTGTGACCGCATAGGTTCACCGGGTTGGTGGTTGTGGCGGTTGGATGTGGGGTGACGTCCGATCCGACCGCTGGAGGCGCGGTGGCCGAGCCTGTCCGTGTGCGCAGACTGACCGACCAGGAGGGCCAGAAGCTGCAGCAGATCGTGCGCCGTGGCAGTACGAGCTCGGTGCGCTACCGGCGCGCGATGATGCTGCTGGCCTCGGTCGGCGGGAACCGGGTGACGGTGATCGCCCAGCTGGTGCAGGCCGATGAGGACACCGTCCGGGATGTGATCCACCGGTTCAACGAGATCGGCCTGGCCTGTCTGGACCCTCAGTGGGCGGGAGGCCGTCCCCGCCTGCTCAGTCCTGACGACGAGGACTTCGTCGTTCAGACGGCCATCACCCGACCGACCAAGCTCGGCCAGCCCTTCACCCGCTGGTCCATCCGCAAACTCGCCGCCTACTTGCGGAAAGTCCACGGGCGGGTCATCCGGATCGGTCGCAGGCGTTACGGTGCCTGCTCGCCCGCCGCGGCGTCACCTTTCAGCGCACCAAGACGTGGAAGGAGTCCCCGGACCCCGACCGCGAGACGAAGCTGGACCGGATCGAGGAGGTCCTGGACCGGTTCCCAGACCGGGTCTTCGCCTTCGACGAGTTCGGACCGCTCGGCATCCGCCCCACCAGCGGTGCGGGCTGGGCCCTCGCCGGTCACCCCGAGCGGCACCCGGCGACTTACCACCGCACCCACGGGGTGCGGTACTTCCACGGCTGCTACTCGGTCGGTGACGATATTCTGTGGGGCGTCAACCGGCGCAAGAAGGGCGCCGCGAATACTCTGGCCGCGCTGAGGTCGATCCGGACGGCTCGCCCGGACGGCGCGCCCATCTACGTGATCCTGGACAATCTGTCCGCCCACAAGAGCGAGACGATCCGCAGCTGGGCGAGGAAGAACCGCGTCGAGCTCTGCTTCACCCCGACCTACGCGTCCTGGGCGAACCCGATCGAGGCCCACTTCGGGCCGCTGCGGCAGTTCACCTTCGCCAACTCCCACCACTCCAACCACATCGTGCAGACCCGGGCCCTGCACGCATACCTCCAGTGGCGCAACGCCAACGCCCGCCACCGGGACATCCTGGCTGCCGAACGTCGTGAGCGCGCCCGGGTCCGCAGCGAGAAAGGCATCCGCTGGGGCGGACGTCCCCTCAAAGTCGCAGCCTGACTGCACCATCGCCGAGCCCGCGGACGGCGCGATCTCCATGAGAGGCTGGACGGCATGGGGTCAGCGTCGGGCGATCAGGATTCTCGGGAGTTCCTGGCAGGAATCTGCATTGGCGACATCTGCAGCGGGACTGTCGCAGAGGTCACAAGGTCTCAGGGGGTGACGGTCACCCTGGACGGATTCTCCGCACACCCGCTGGGGACCATCTGGCCTTTGGACGTCTCCTGGAGTTGGAATCAGTCGGCGGCCATGAAGGTCGGCCAGCGGATCACCGCCGAGGTGATCGCCATTGATCTGGATGAGGGTCACGCCCGGCTGGCCATGACCGCCACAGAGAACCCGGAGCTGTGGGCGTTCCTGAAATCACGTCATCGCGGGGAGATCCTTTCCGGCACAATCGCCGCCATCGAACGGTTCGGGGTGTTTGTGGCGCTGGACGACGGCCCCGACCATCCGGTCTTCCCCGGCGTCGGGTTCATCACGATCCCCGAACTGTCCTGGCGACACATCGAAGCAGTTTCGGACGTCGTCCACGTCGGTCAGCGCGTCTCGTGCGAGTTCCTCCAGTTCGATACCTGGAACGGAGAGGCCAGGTTGTCCCTGAGGGCGACACAGCCGGACCCCTTCCAGGCATTCGCCGACAGCGTCGCGGTTGGCCAAACGCTGCAGGGACAGGTCACCAAACTGATCCCGTTCGGCGTCTTCGTCCAGGTCGCCGACGGCATTGAGGGACTGGTCCATCTTCAAGAGCTCACCTCGACGCCCGTGGCAACCCCACAGGACGTCGTTGAGGCCGGCGACGAGGTGACCGTCGTCGTCATGGACGTCGACCGAGAGCGGCGCAGGCTGACCCTCTCCCGACGGCAGGTTGCGCCTGACTCTCGGTGACACCTGCACGTCACCGTCACAAGGGTTCTTCTTGTCTGCGTACAAGTGATCGCGGCCCTGGCAAGATTTTCGTGAAGCGGGGGTGTGCCACCGTGCGCCGGTGACGCTCCGTCACGGGTAGCGGGACCTTCGGTGAGTGTGTGATGAC
>NZ_JBHXFA010000328.1:0-2340 GCF_042724175.1 Streptomyces sp. NPDC127084 | reverse complement strand
CGCCGGAACGGGCCGACAGGCAGCACCAGCAACGCCTCCGTGCCGCGCCCGACGTCTCCGTCCGGGCGCGGTGGCGGCGGCCGCGGTCCGGCCGGCGGCCCCGGCCGGGGTGGCGGCTCCGGCCGCACCAACGGATCGACGGGCCAGAACAACGGCTCCGGCCGGAACAGCAACGGCTGGCTGTCACGCCACCGCGGCAACGGCAACGGCAACGGGAGCGGAGGCGCAGGCAAGGGCGGCTTGCTGGGACGGGGCGGAGGCTCCGGACAGCGAAATAACGGCCCCGGCCAGACACCAGGCCGAAGCGGGAAGGGCACCGGCACCGGCACCGGCGGTGGTGGTGGCGGCGGACAGGGGCGCACGACACTCCCTCAGGCGCTGCGTCCGCCGGTCCAGGACCGGTGGAACCGGCGGCAGCCGTCGACACCGGTCCTGACCAAGCCGAACAAGCCCGCCGGCGGGAACAGCACACCGCCCGCCAAGCCGAACGGAACGCAGCCCGGGGTACCGCCTCAGACCCCACCCGGCAAACCCACGTTGAAGAAGCAGCCCCGCACACCGGCGGCACTGAAAACAGCGGCGGGACGGGTCACGTTCTGGCAGGCCGTCGCCGCCACCATGGAGGACCGCTGGAAGAACCGGGGCGTGATCTTCAACCCCGTGTCCGGCCCCGGCAAGCCCACTCCCAGTAACCCCGCCCCGAACAACCCACCCCCGAACACCCCACCCCCGGGCAAGCCCTCTCCCAGTAACCCCGCCCCGGGCAAGGGCACTCGGAAGAACCAGGGCGTGATCTTCAAGCCCGCGTCCGGCCAGGGCAACTCCGCTCCGGGAAAGCCCGCCCCGAGCAAGGGCTCCCCGGGCAAGGGCACATCGAAAGCCACGGCCGCTCCGAGGAAGGCGGCCGCTCCGAAGAGCACGAATCCGCCGAAAGGCCGGAAACAGCCGAAGAACACGTCTCCGCCGAAGAACACGACCACAAGCACACCCGGCGCCGGCGACGACACTCAGGACCGGACTTCTTGGAACTGGTTCGGGCGCGGGCGCTACGACGACCTGTACGGCCGCGACGCTCCGGACTGGCTGTTCCCGGACTGGCTGTTCACGGCGTTCAGGCAGCCGTACGAGGACGTCCGAGCGCCGTACGAATCCTCGTACTGGCAGAAGCCTCGGGAGTCGCCGTTCGACACGGCCGCCGACCCGGAATCGGAACAGGTCACGGTCACGGCGGAGTTCCCCGACCCGCCCGGAGCCCACGCGAAGCGGTGGGAGCCGGACGCGCTCGGTACCGGCCCGCGGCAGCTCCCACAGGCCCCTCAGCGTCCGGCCGGGTCACGGCCGGGCACCACCCGACCGAAGGAGCCCATCCCTATGCCTCCACTGCCCGCCCGGGCCGCGACTGCGTCGGCGCCCGTCAGCGGGTCGGTGCCCGCCGCGGGCGGCATGTCCGCCCGCCATGCCACCGACATCACCCTGGACGGAGCGCTGGCCGCGCTGCGGGTGCTGACCACGGCCGGTATGGAGACCTACGACGACTGCACGCTGCTCGCCCGGCACGCGCGGAAGCTGCTGAGCGAGCTGGAGACCATGGCGTACGACCTGGTGGACAACCACAACGTGCGCGGCAAGCACACGATGCGAGCCCTGGCCGTGCTCATGGAAGTGGTCGGCCTGCTGGTGGTCAAGGCGGAACGGATGGCTCGGGGGTGTCTGGACGCGGCCGAGCTGGCCGAAGCCGAGGAGGCCGCGCTTGCTCGCGACTACCGCCCCACCCAGGCTGCCGCGCTCGACTCCGGCCTTGCCGCACCCAGCGCCCGCATCCACAACGAGAACTGACGACCAGAAAGAGAGGGAGTACAGCATGGGAGAGACCGCACCCGCCGTCGGCGCGGACGGCGCCGCCAACGGCTTCACCGCCCTGACCGCCAAATTCACCGCTCTCCAGCGTGCCGCCGGCGCGCTCGTGGAAGAGGCCGAGAGGCTCGCCGTCCGGATGCGCGCCAACGCCAACGCCGCAGTCGAACTGGCCGACCTCAACGCGGCGGCGGAGGTCGACCCCCGCCACATCGCGAGGACCGCCGACATCGGCGAGGCCTTCGGCCGGGTCGTCGGCGGCTGCAAGGCACTGCAGGGCGCGGCCGACACCGTCCACACCGCCGCGGGCAACGTCAAGGCGGCCCACCAGGCGGAGTACGGGCCCACGCACGCCGCCGTCACCGCGTCCCGGGCACGCCAGGCCAAGCCCGGCTTCTACCGGCCGCTGCTCTGACCGCCGCCCACCGCACCACCCTCGTGGGGGGGGGGGGCGCGCGGCGCCGGGGGCGGGGCGCCGCGCGGGGC
>NZ_JBHXFA010000327.1:0-2370 GCF_042724175.1 Streptomyces sp. NPDC127084 | reverse complement strand
CACCGCCCCCCGCCCCAGCTCCCCCCCCCCCCCCCCCCGCGGCCGGCCCCCGTGCCCCCGGTCCCGCGGCCGCCGCTCCCGACGCCATGCCCGAGCCGTCGGAGCCGCAGGCCACAGCGTCGGAGCCGGTGGTCGCCGTCGTCCCCGGACCGCGCGACGGCGGCACGCCTGCTTCCACCGAGGTACCGGAAGCGTCGAAGGCGGCCGAGTCCGTAGTGGCGGATCCCGCCATGTCCACCCCGCGGCAGGTTGCCGAAGTTCTCCCGGAGTCCGCCGCCGAGAGCGCGGTGCACATCGAGACCGGCACGGCCCCAGAGACCAGCGCGAGCATCGAGACCAGCGCGCACACCGAGGCAAGCATGAACGCGGACAGCGCCGAGGCCGTTCCCGCCCCCGTGGCCGACCCCGCCCTCGCCGAGGCCCCCATCGCCGACCCCGCCCTCGCCGAGATCTCCTTCGCCGAGGCCACCGGCACGGCCGCCGCTGACGCGGCCGTGGCCGAAACCGCCCACGCCACCCCCGGGACAGCGGGCGACGCCGAGCAGGTCTCCGCCGCCGCACCGGGTTACGGCGACGCCGAACGCGAGGCGGTGCTGCGGGTGATCCGGGAACGCCGCGACATCCGCAACGGCTTCCGCAGCGATCCCATCCCGCACGAAGTGCTGCTGCGGGTGCTCGAAGCCGCGCACACCGCGCCCAGCGTCGGCCACTCCCAGCCCTGGGACTTCGTCGTCATCCGCTCCGCCGAGACCCGGCGCGCCATGCACGAGCTCGCCCAGCGCCAGCGCGAGGCCTACGCCAAGTCGCTGCCCAAGGGCCGGGCGAAGCAGTTCAAGGAACTCAAGATCGAGGCCATCCTCGACACACCGGTGAACATCGTCGTCACCGCCGACCCGACCCGCGGCGGCCGTCACACCCTCGGCCGGCACACCCAGCCGCAGATGGCCCCGTACTCCTCCGCGCTCGCCGTCGAGAACCTGTGGCTCGCCGCGCGCGCCGAGGGCCTGGGTGTCGGATGGGTCAGCTTCTTCGACGAGCGCGAGATGGTCCGTGCCCTGGGGCTGCCCGAGCACCTCGAGGTCGTCGCGTATCTGTGCGTCGGATACGTCGACGAGTTCCCCGAGGAGCCCGAGCTGATGCAGGCGGGCTGGTCCAAGCGCCGGCCACTGTCCTGGGTCGTCCACGAGGAGACCTACGGCCGTCGTGCTCTGCCCGGTGAGGAGCCGCACGACCTGCTCCAGGAGACCGTGTCCAACATCCGCCCGCTGGACGCGAAGGCGCTCGGTGAGGCCTGGGAGCGTCAGAAGCGGATGACCAAGCCCTCGGGCGCGCTGGGCATGCTGGAGATCATCTCCGCGCAGCTCGCCGGGCTGTCCCGGACGTGTCCTCCGCCGATTCCGGAACCAGCCGCGGTCGCCATCTTCGCGGGCGACCACGGGGTGCACGCCCAGGGGGTCACCGCCTGGCCCCAGGAAGTCACCGGCCAGATGGTCGCCAACTTCCTCGGCGGGGGAGCGGTGTGCAACGCCTTCGCCAACCAGGTCGGCGCCGAAGTGTGCGTCATCGACGTGGGTGTGGCGTCCGATCTGCCCGCCACTCCTGGACTGCTGCCGAGGAAGGTCCGCCCGGGTACGTCCGACTTCACGACCGGCCCCGCGCTCAGCCGCGAGGATGTCGTCGCCGCGATGGAGGTCGGCATCGAGACGGCGCGAGATCTCGTCGCCGCGGGCAACAAGGCGCTGCTCACCGGTGAGATGGGCATCGCCAACACCACCGCGTCGGCCGCTCTGATCGCCGTGTACACCGGCGCCGAACCGGCGGAGGTCACCGGCCGCGGCACCGGTATCAACGACGAGATGCATGCCCGCAAGGTCGATGTCGTCCGGCGGGCCCTGGAACTCCACCAGCCGGACCCGGCCGATCCGGTCGGTGCCCTCGCGGCGGTCGGTGGCCTGGAGCACGCGGCGCTGGTCGGTTTCATCCTCGGCGGTGCCTCGCTGCGCACACCGGTCATCCTGGACGGAGTATCCGCGGGCGCCGCGGCCCTGGTGGCCCGGGCGGTCGCGCCCGAGGCGCTCGCCGCCTGTATTGCGGGGCACCGCAGTGCCGAGCCCGGCCATGTCGCGGCGCTCAACAAGCTGGGTCTGCGGCCCCTCGTGGACCTGGACCTGCGGCTCGGTGAGGGCACGGGGGCGCTGCTGGCGCTGCCGCTGGTGCAGAGCGCGGCGCGGGCCATGCACGAAGTGGCGACCTTCGACTCCGCGGGCGTCACGGAGAAGTAGCCGGAGCGGGCGAGGGGGGGCGGGCCCGAGGCCGGGGGCGGGGGGGCCCGGGGGTGCCCCCCAAAAGTTACCCCCGGGGGACCCCCGC
>NZ_JBHXFA010000326.1:0-2388 GCF_042724175.1 Streptomyces sp. NPDC127084 | reverse complement strand
AGGCATGTCCTTGACCTCCTTGCCCTGCCAGTAGAACTCGACCGAGTTCCACGGGCGTGTCTCCCTCACGAGAATCGAGCGGACCACGGTGGCCAGTTCCCAGGCGGTTTGGTTACCGCGCTGGTTGGCTTCCTTCCAGTCCTTGAACTTCCGGCCGCGAGCCACGGTGTGGAACAGCGCGTCCGAGGGGTTGGTGAAGGGACGACCCTTGTCGTCCTGGAGCCCGTCGAGTGCAAAAGTGATCTTGACGTTCGGGTTTTCCGCAGCCAGCATGACCGCGACCATCCAGTTCGGCATGCCACCCGAAGCTTCGTTGGTTCGCCCGTATCGGTCGCTGTTGAAGGTCATACGCTGACCCCCGTCCTTCTTGTTCAGCGCCTCCGCCAGTGCATCACCGCTCAGCAAACCAATGTCGTTGATTCCGAGCACGATGTGGACCCCGTCGGGAACGAGGCAATCCTCGTCGTCCTCGTTGTGGACCAGGACCGGCGTGGACCCGGCCAGTACATAGTACGTGTGCAGGTCGTCGACGGTGAGGTTGTGGACCCGGGCCTGCCGATTCCATGTGCGCAGGCCGACGAGCTCCTTGAGCGAGCCGTCAGCGGTGCGGAGTCGGTCACCGGCCTTGAGGTCGGCGGCCTCCACCCAGTCGTTCCGGTTCGCGACCCAGAACGGGTGTCCGAAGGTGGCGGTGATGGTCTCCGTGGCGTCTCCCGCCTCGCCGTCGGTGTCGACGGTGAGCTCCCGCAGGGACTTCTCTCCCTCGCCGACGATCAGACGGGTGACGGCGCGTCCCCCCGTCTCCCCGGTTTCAGGGTCGGTCGCGGTCACCTGGTCGCCGACGCGGAGGTCCTTGATCGGCTTGGAAGTGCCGTCGGCCAACAGCACCGGGGTTTGCGGGACGAAGCTGTGCGGATCCTTCTTCTTTTTCTTCGTGCACGAAGTGTTCGCCTTGCGAATCCGCTCGATGATCTTCTTGCTCTCGTCGACGACCTTCTTCGCCGCAGCAGATTTGTCGAGGAACTCGTCGAGACCGGTGACGACACGGGCGAGAGCCTTGGCTATCGCCGGCATCTCCTTGATGATCTTCAGGGCCTTGCCCCAAGGAAGACTGCCGACGGCGGCCCAGAAGCAACTTTCGAAGTTGGGGTCGGTGACGCAGTCCTTGATGTCCTCGAAGAGGAGGTCGACGATGATCTGGCCGCCGTTTTCGACCAGGAAGTCGAGGAAGTCCTTGTCCGCGAGGGCGCGGAGCTCCTCCCACTTCTCCGG
Organism: Streptomyces sp. NPDC127084; assembly: GCF_042724175.1. Lineage (NCBI taxonomy): Bacteria > Bacillati > Actinomycetota > Actinomycetes > Kitasatosporales > Streptomycetaceae > Streptomyces > Streptomyces sp. NPDC127084. The sequence goes on along the minus strand of NZ_JBHXFA010000326.1, from coordinate 1,116 downwards.
TGAGATCCCGGATGCCTCGAGTATGGCGCTCTCCTCGGCGGTCAGCGGCGGGGTGTCGCCCTTCTCCTTGGCCTCCTTCGCCGCCGCCTCGCGGGCCTTGCGCTCCTGCTCGCGCTGGTACTCCTCGGCCTTCTTCGCCGCCTCGTCCGCCTCGCGGGCGTAGGTGTTGGCGTTCTTCGCGGCGGCCTCCGCCGACTTGGCGTGGCCCTCGGCCGACTCGGCGAACTTGTTCGCGTCCGCGGCGTCCTTCTCGGCCTGGGCGGCGGCGCCCTGGGCGACGCTCGCCTCGTGCTCCGCCAGGCTCGCGGCGCTGTTGGCGGCCACCGCGTGGTTGTCGGCCTCGGCCGCGGCGCCCCTGGCGCGTGCCGCCTCCGCCTCCGCCTGGTTGGCGGCCTGACGGGCCGCGGTCGCGTCCGCGTAGGCCTGGTTGGCGGCCTGGCGGGCGAGCTTCGCGTCGGCCTGCGCCTGGGCGTCGGCCTGGTTGGCGCGTGCCGCGGCGGCGCGGGCCTTGGCGCCCTCATCGGCGGCCTGCGCCGCCGACTTCATCGCCGCAGCGGCCGAACGGGCGGCGCTCGCGGACGAACGAGCCGCTTCGGCGGCGGCCTTGAACGCCGGGGCGACCTGGGCGTTGGCCCGCTTCGCGGCGGCCTCCGCGGCCTCGGCGGCCTTCACGGCTTCCGCTGCCTTCGCCTCGGCCGACGCGACCTGTTCCGCACCCATCTGCTCCGCGGCGACGGCGACCGCCGCGGCGAAGTCGGCGTCGACGTCCTTGCCGCTGAACGGCGCGGTCAGCACGATGGCCGTGTTGGCAGGTTCGGCGATACCGGCAGCCGTGCTACGGGCCGCGTTCGAGGCCGTGACGGCGATCGTGGACTGGACCCGCGCCACAGCGGCCTCGCGAACGGCGCCCTGAGCTTCCTCCTGGGTGCGGTTCGCGGCCTGAAGGGAGTTGTGGGGGGGGCGGGGGGGCGGGGCGGGGGCGCGCCGCGCGCCGGGGGGGGGGGGGGAGTTGGACGTCGGGCGCCCCGGGGCGGCGGGGGGGCGGCGGCGACCGCGACGGAGCCGCCGTCCGGGGAGACCCGCACGCGCAGTACCGCGGCCCCGGTGGCGTGAAGC
>NZ_JBHXFA010000325.1:0-2433 GCF_042724175.1 Streptomyces sp. NPDC127084 | reverse complement strand
GATGCGCCTGAGGGATTTCGGCGGCAGTGGCGTGCTGATCGGGCGCTGAGGCCGGCGATGCGCTCGCCTGGCCGGCCTGATCCGTCGCGGGTGGTCCCTGGGCACCCAGGCGCCACCCTCATCCACGTCATCGGTTGCACACCCAGCGACGAGATCCTCGACCAGGAACAGGCACTCGCCGCGCTCAGCCAGCCCCGTGCAGCGGCCTGCACAAAATGCGACGCCGCCCGATCCCTCACCTCAGGGCCGCCGTCCGCATCCTGATGGTGTCGTCTCCCGCCGATTGCTCAGAACAGCGCCAAGTCCTCACCGCTGGTGTCCGCGATGACGGGCCGTGGCCGGGCGGGCAGGCCATCCAGGCGGTCGGGTCCGGCCGCGGCGGCAACAGCGGGGGAGCCTCGGCCAGCCAAGCACCAAACCGCTCGACGGCTTCGCGGTAGGGGATTCGCGCGAGGACACGGTGCTCGCCGGAGGGGCAGAAGTCGACGGCGACTGCGAGCAGGCAGGAACGCGGCGCGTTCTGGTTGCCCGTCCAGGACACGCGCAGCACCCCGCAGGGTTTGCGCGCGCGGGAGCCGCGGGCGTCGCGGTGGGTCGGGCGCAGCGATCGGCAGGCTATGTGGGCGGTCCAGGCGGCGAGGTGCGGCAAGGGGAGGGTGGTCCGGGCGCGGCAGCCGGGACAGCGGTGCCAGTGGCGGAGCCAGTCGGCCGCGTGGGCGTCGAAGAAGCGTCTGTAGTGGTCGGCCACGCGGATGTCATTGCTGTACAGGTGGTCGGGTCGTTCCTGTGTGTTGCAGGAGTAGCAGACGGGGGCGCGAACGTAACCGTGTTCGTGGCAGTGGTCGAGTACAGCGGCGGGTGCGGTGCGGCAGACCGCGCACGCCCACCCAGCCACCTTGCGGGACATGCCCGGTTTCCTGCTGAGTACCGAGTACAGGTGGCCCTGCAGCTCTCCGGCGTATGGGACCAGCGGGGCCGCTGGTCCCTCAAGGCTCGTCATCTCCCGGCGACCGGCGGTAAGTCGGACCTGCCCGTGGCAGGAGGAAGGCTCGGGGACGGCTGCGCTTTCCGGGCGGGACCGCCCGGCTTGCAACCACTGCGTTTCGGCGTGCTCGGCAGCATCCAGAAGCCTGACCACGGCGCGTGGCAGCCACCACGTCCGCACCGTCCGGTCGCGGGCTCGCTCCACAAGGATCCGCCGCCAATCGATCCCCGCCAGATGACGCAACCGACCACCTTCACCCCGTGCTGCCTGCCCGGGGTCGACCGGCTCCTGCAAGTACCCAGCAATGCGCTGGCGCCATCGCAGCAGCGCTGCCTCGTTCTGCTCCTGCTGCAGCGCGCTACGGAACGGACCAATGCGGACCAGATCCTGACGGTCCATCTCCAGCGCGTTCAGTTCCGCCGCCGCCCGACGCACCTCAACCTCCGAAACACTCCACCGGCCGCCGCTTGCCTGCACCGTCGCCACCACACGGCCGCCCAGCAGGACGTACCCCAACCGGGCATCGGCAGGAGAGCACGTGAGCGCCGCAGACACCGTCGGCACCGCGCTGCCGGCCGTCAAGCCCGCCCACAAAGCATCCGCAGCACCCAAAGGGATCAGAACATCGCTGCGCCCCGGGATGACACGCTCTGACATACCGACAGGCTAACGACCTGCACCAGCAAACCGACAGCCGGTGATCGAAACCCCGCTGGAGCACAACGGCCACGTACCCGGCAGGCACGATCAGGAGAGGCAGCCTGGCCGCTCCGGTCACCGCCACCGCGCTGGACAAGCCGGTCGGCCAGTGGCTGGCGAACTGCCGCAAGGACGGCGGCCTGGGCGCGGTTGAGGAGCGGGCACGGCGGCGTGCTGCGGAGCTCGCCGCGATCGATCCGGACTGGAACGTCCGCGAGCTCGGGTGGACCGTGGACTGGCAGCGCAGCTACGCGGCGGTGGGCCGGCTGCTGGCGCTGGGCGCCGAGGTCGCCGAGATCACCCCAGGGGTGACCGCGGCCGGGGTGGATGTCGGCCGGTGGCTTCAGCGGCAGCGACAGCACGTCGTATGGAAAGGCCTCGCCCCCGGGCAGCGCGAGCGGCTCACGAACCTGGGGGTCACGCCCCTGCTCCCGGAGCCGGAAGCACCCAAGAGGCCGTCTCAGGCACGCTCTGCGGCATTCGAACGAGGATGCGCAGCCCTCGCGCAGTACCGCGACCGAACCGGCACCGTAGGACCCGTCAGCCGGTCCTGGGTCGAGACCCTGGACGACGGCACACAGGTCCGGCTCGGGGTGTTTCTGGCGAACAGCAAGACCAGGCGCGCCAAGCTCAGCACGGCCCAGCTGGAGCGGCTGGCCGGACTCGGACTGGAATGGGCAGCGGGGCAGGCGACGGCGTAGCCGCGGAGCATGGTGTGGCTGGCGTGGAAACGGTCGACGGCGGGTGCC
>NZ_JBHXFA010000324.1:0-2461 GCF_042724175.1 Streptomyces sp. NPDC127084 | reverse complement strand
TGTGTGTTGTTCTTTTCGCTTCTTTCTATCAGACTCACACCCACAACCACAACCACCCGACTACGCAGCTTTGGGTGTGGGCCAGCAGCGGCACGTGACGGCCCGTGGGCCGACGGCCGGCAGGATCGCCGAGCAGGGCCGGTATGGAGGTATCGCGGCGGGAGTGGAACAGGTAGAAGCTCCCCAGCGCGGCCCGCTTGCGCACCAGCGTGCTGGTCTCCAGCGCCGACTCGCCGGTCGGCAGAACGAACACGCCGGGCACCCGGGTCGGCGGCGGCTTGCGCAGCCACTCGAAGAACTCGCCCAGTTGCTCCAGCGTCAGCATACGGAAGTCGCGACCGCGCTGGTCGAGCCACGCGAAGAAGTTTGCTAGATCGTGGGCGTAGCCCCGGACGGTATTCGGCGAGCTCCGCCGAGCAGTCAGATGGGACAAGAAATCATCGACCGGCCCGATCGGGAGGAGGTCCGAGCCCAGGACCGTGTACGACACCGGGCCGCTGTCCGAGGACCGCAGCCGCTGAACCAATGGCACCAAAAACTCCGAGCTTGCATCAAGGACACACAAGTGCGGGGCGTCCACGACGGACGCCCGGCACGAAGATCCGTAACCATACAGACGTCAAAGACACACCTCGAAGAGCACCCCATAACGCTGTCGAAGGGGACCCGGGTGGTGGTGGCGGGACGGCTGCGTACCGACCGGTGGGAGAGCCCGGAAGGGGAGAAGCGTTCGCGGATGGTGCTGGACGCGGACGATATGGGGCGTCCATGACGTTCGCGACGGTGACCATCACCCGCACCACGCGCCCGGTCCCGCCGCGCGAGACCGCACCGGACGACCCGTGGGCCATGGCCAGCCCCGTCCGCCCGGCCACTCCTGCCGACGGCGCGGACACGGACGCCCCGACCGAGGAGCCTCCGTTCTGATGCCGTCCTCTTCTCCACATCCCGTAGGCGACGGAAAAGATCTGGAGGCTGCCGCGAGGGTGGTCGCGGCGGCACAGCAGGCTGTGCAGGCGGCCCGCCGGATCTTGCGTCGGCGATCCTCGCAGCTCGCCGAAACGGCGAATCCGTTCAGCGCATCGCTACGCGTACCGGCTTGGACGCCATGACGGTACGGAACATTCTGGCCGTGGCTCCGACACAAGCACGGGACGGCCAGACCTGACCGCCGGTGGCAGAGCGACCGCAGGGCGACGGCACCGGAGAGTAGGAGTGGAGGGAGTCGAACCCTCACGCCCGCAAGGGCACCGGGACTTGAATCCGGCGCGTCTGCCAGTTCCGCCACACTCCCTGACACCTTCACACCCGCCCCTGAGCCCGACCAGGCCCCTGGCTCGTGTGGTGGGGGCTGTGCGCTGCTTGTCACCGCAGCGTGCAGTCCCACCGTGCTGTGAAGCGAGGCTTCAGCCTATCTGTGGCCTTGGGGCCCATGACAAGTACCGAGACGCGGCTCAGCCGCTGGTATCGGTTCGTCCTGTTGATGTCACCGTCGCAGCAGGCAGTGCGGGCTGTTCATCCGCGGGGAGCGGCCTCGCGCGACAATCTCTCTCGGAGACTCTGCTGCGCAATTCGGCTGGGCAGCAGAGTCCTGCGGGTGGGCCGCGGCGATAACTACGTCGTCGCAGGTCGCCGACCCTGGTGGCGGAGCCGTCCGGCAATTGCGCAGCAGAGTCCTCGGATGGCCCAAAGGTGCGTGTCTTTCGGGCGGTGGTGGCGTTGGTGAACCGACGCAGTCGGGGACCGTGACCATGCACGGTTCACCTTCCTCCGGACCGTGTGGGTGAAGCCCGGACGCCCCGGACGCCCCGGATGCTCCGGATCGAGCGTCTGGGGCTGACAGAGGGGGAACCGGGTCAAGCGGGACCGCAACCGTCTTCGGGTTCTTCGCGTTTCTGGTCGCCGTGCTCGCCCGTGTCACTGTACGTCGGCCAGACGCCGAACGGGCCGTACTCGCCGGGCCTGGTTGCCCCCAGCTGCGCGGCGCCCCCCTTGAGCCGGTGAGGATCCGGAATCACGAGCGAGTCCTCCTGACTGATGTCGCCGTACACAGCCATGGTGACGGACGGCACCGGTCTGCGGCCGCCAGCCACGCGGATACCTCATACAACCGGCATACCGCAACGATCACATTCCATCAGCCCCCAACGACATCACGCCTCAAACGTCAGTAGCGGAGGTCTTGAGGCGTTCCCTGTGGTGACACTGCGTGCGGGCGTGTAACGTCTGGGTCAGCTGTCGTGGTCGGAAGTTCCCCTTTACCCACGCCGAAAGCGTGGGCTTTTTGCTGTGCTGTGCCGCAGGGACCAAGGCGATCACCTCCGTCTTCCGCAGGGCGTGGAAGACGTTTCATCGACTGGAAGGCATGAGAGTGCGGAACGTGAGCTCTTGTCCGTTTCGTGGCTGGGGTTGGGGAAGAACCGCTGGCCACGGAGTGAGGCTGGTCCTCAGGCGTCGGGGC
>NZ_JBHXFA010000323.1:0-2534 GCF_042724175.1 Streptomyces sp. NPDC127084 | reverse complement strand
CCGAGACGTACGCGTTCGTCTTGGCGTCGAGATCGAGGCGGTAGTAGAGCTTGCCGTCCTTCTTGATGCTGTCCCGGTAGGCGGAACCAGGCTTGAGAGGCTGGGCGTTGCTGCTGACGGTGGCGCCCCGGACCGGCTCGGCATTGCTGTCGAACGTGTACGAGCCCGGTGCGTCAGCCGCCTGAGCCGGGCTGCCCGGCAGCACCACCACAGAACACAGCGCCGCGCACAGCGCCGTCGTCACCCCTGAGCGTGCTCGTGCCCCTGCACGGCCGCGGCCTTTGCGCCGGCCGTCGCCACGCTGACTCATCGCGTCCTCCCCCATGTCGTGTCGGTGGGCCCGTTACCACTCCTGCCCCGTGCCGCCCGTCCTCGTACAAGCGCGAAGACGACTCCGGCGACGGCGAGCAGGACGACCGCCGCGCCACCCGCGACCATCACGGCCGTGCCGCCGGTCCATCCTGCCGCGCCCGTCGCGGTGCCGTCCGCGCGGGTGCCCCGCTGCTTCGGCTGCTCCGCCACCACAGAGGCGCCGTGCTGCGGGCCCGACTTCGCCTCGCCGAGCACCGCGACCCGCAGCACCACACCGATCTGCGGGTTCTCGGCGATCTCAGCGGCCCCGGAGCCGAGTGTGACGGCGATGTAGAAGGCGCCGTTCTGGTGCACGGGAACGACGTTGGGGTTGTTCTCGTAGCGGTTGGTCCAGGAGACCGGGACCGTGCCCATCTTCAGCACGGCGGGCCGCCCGCTGTAGACCGTCTGCTGGGTGAACTCGCCTGTGCCGCCGCCCACCGGGGCCCGCGCCGGGGTGAACACCTCCGTGGCGCCGTACGACCAGTTCCCCGCGATCCCGTCCACAGTGGGCTCGTTCGCGAACTCCACGTCGTAGCGCAGCTGCTGCCCCCAGCCGACGGGGACCTTGTACCAAAGGGTCTGCGAAGGCAGTATCCGATCGCGCCACACGCCCTGGCCGATCTCCCTGGCGTCATTGAACCCGGTGCCGCCGGCCACGTCCTCCGGGTCGCCCAGCGGCAGGGCCGCGTCCTTGTCCCCCTTGCCGTAGCCGGGTCGCGACTCGGCCGGGGTGACTCCTTGTGCGAGGGGTTCGTCGACGCCGTATGTCAGCTCCAGCGGCCAGCGCGCGGAGTCCGAGTCCGGTGCGCTCCGCCGCTCCACCACGAGCCAGTAGCGTCCGGCCTTGTCACAGACGCTGCCGCCGCCCTCGCTGGGCACCCGCGTGACCGCCGAGGTGAGCGGGGTCGCGCCCTCCGTCTGGGAGAAGAACTCGGTACTGGTCTCGCACGAGCCGCTGCCGTACTCGATCCTGGTGCTCAGCGTGTCGAGCCGGTCTACGGCGGACCCGGGCTGCGGTACGGCCGTCGCCGAGAAGTCCGCCGTAGAGACCGCGTCGAGGTCGACCGCGTAATGCCTCTTCTCGCCCGGCCCGATGGAGTCCAGATACTGCCCCGCTGCGAGCACGGGTGCCTCGGTACGTCCCGGCGTGCCCTCGACCGGCTTGCCGCGCAGCCGGTAGCCGTCGGCGGACAGCCGCGCGGAGCGCTGCAACTGTCGGGCCAGGGCCTCGGCGTCGGGGGCGTCGTAGTACCGCCCGTTGCCGGCCTCGGCGACGCACTCCAGTTGCTTGCGGGCCGCGCCGCGGACCTGGAATCCCACGGTGTCGATACGCAGCCCGATCCCGTCGCCGCTGAGCTGCCTCGCGACCTCGCAGGGCTCCGGTGTACCGCAGGTGTCCTCGCCGTCCGAGACCAGCAGGATCGTGCGGGTGCCGATCACACCGCCCCTGGGCTGGGGCAGGTCCTGGGCGGCCTTCCGGAGCGAGAGGCCGATGGGGGTGTCCCCCTTGGGCCGCAAGGACGCGACCGCCTGCTTCAGGGCCGCCCGGTCGAGCGCCTGTACGGGCCGGACGAGCCGGGTGTCGGTGCATCCCCTGGGCTGGTCCGCGCCGTAGACGCGCAGCCCGGTGGGGTGCCCGTCGGGAAGCGCGTCCACGACGGTGCCGACGGCCGCGCGGGCCGCCTCCATGCGCGTCCGTCCCGTGCCGTCGTCATCGGCCATCGAGCCGGACGAGTCGAGCACCATGACCAGTCCACCGGCCCCACCGGCCGCTGGCGGAGCCGTGGTGGCTCCTCTCGGTGCCCCGCCCGGCGACGCGGCGACAGCGGACAGTGCCCCGCCCCCCGTCAGCGCGAGCAGCGCCCCGCCTATGAGAAGCGCCGTACCCGTACGGCGTCGGCGCCTGGATTCCATCTGTCGGTCCCCCTCCACAGACATCAACTTTGCAGATGCAAGCTAGTCATTCGCACGGGTGAAGACAAGGCCGTAGTGTCACGGTCACGCAACAGGGCGCGCTCGCTCTACCCACCCCTGGGACAGCACGGAGCCCCGGCCGGGGGGCGGGCGGGGGGCGCGCGCGCGGTGGTGTGGTGGGGGGGGCCCACCCCCCCCCGCCGGGGCCGGACGCGGTGGCCGGCCCCCCCCCCGCAACCCGGAGCGGCCACCCGCAAACCCTGAAA
>NZ_JBHXFA010000322.1:0-2538 GCF_042724175.1 Streptomyces sp. NPDC127084 | reverse complement strand
GGCAATCGAACCGTGACTCACCACCACACCCTTGGGACGCCCAGTCGAACCAGACGTATAGATGACATAGGCAGCGTCGGACGCGGAGGCGGCGCTGGTGATGGGGCCCACCGCCTCCGGGCGGTGTGTCCCGTCCGCCGAGTCCACCGTCATGACGGACAACCCGGCGAGCAGTTCGGGCAGTGGCCACCCCGCGCCGGTCACGGCCAGCGAGGGAGCGGCATCGGCCAGCATGGCGGCGGTCCGGTCGGCCGGGTACTCGGGGTCCAGCGAGAGCGACGCGGCCCCTGCCTTGAGTACGGCGAGCAGGGCGATCACGGTCTCCGCTGTGCGTGGCAGGGCCAGGGCGACCACCGAGTCCGGGCCCGCGCCCGCGGCCGTCAGACGGCGGGCGAGGTGGTCGGCACGGGCGTCAAGATCGGCAAAGCAGAGCCGGGTGCTCCCGGCGACCAGGGCGGTCGCGTCGGGGGTGCGAGCGACCTGGGCCTCGAAGGCCGCGGGCAGCAGCGGCACTTCGACGGGCAAGTCAGCGCCGGTGGCCAGGAGTTCCGTCCGCTCCTCGGCGGAAAGCAGGTCCACCCGGCCGATCGGGCGATCGGGACGTGCGGCCACCGCCGTCAGCAGCCGACCCAGCCGGATCGCCATCGACTCGACGGTCTCCCGGTCGAACAGGTCGGTGGCGAAGTCGATCGCGCACTCCAGCCCGGCGGGCGCACCATCGGTGTCGAAGGACTCGCCCATGGCGATGGAGAGGTCGAACTTGGCCGCGTATCCGCCGACCGGTTCGACGATGGCCGACAAGCCGGCCAGGTCGAGCGGTGCCGCCCCGGGAGCGCCCCCAGTCCCGTTCCGGTCGGCGCTCTGGAGCAGCAGCATCACCTGGAAGAGCGGGTGGCGGGCCAGTGAGCGGGCCGGGTTGAGCTCCTCGACCAGCCGCTCGAACGGAACGTCCTGATGTGCGTGGGCGTCCAGTTGGGACTCCCTGACGCGGTGGAGCAGGTCGGCAAAGGTCGGATCTCCTGAGGTGTCGGTACGCAGCACCAGGGTGTTGACGAAGAAGCCGACCAGGTCCTCCAGCGCCTCGTCCGAACGGCCCGCGACCACCGAACCGATCGGCACGTCGGTACCGGCTCCGAGCCGGGTGAGCAGCGCGGCCAACCCGGCTTGCAGCGTCATGAACATCGTGACCCGGTGCTCGCGACTCAACTCGACCAACGATTCATGCAGTTCGGCCCCCAGAGGGAGGACGACACGGTCGCCGCGATGACCGCTGTCCGTCCGCCGGGCGCGGTCCACCGGGAGGGACAGCTCCTCCGGGAGGTCGGCCAGGGTGTCCCGCCAGTAGGCGAGCTGGCGCGAGACCAGACTGTCCGGGTCGTCCTCGCGGCCCAGCAGCTCACGCTGCCAGAGCGCGTAGTCCGCGTACTGCACCGGCAGCGCCTCCCACTCGGGCACCGAGCCGTCACGGCGGGCGGCGTAGGCAGCGGCCAGATCGCGCAGCAGCGGGTCCATGGACCAGCCGTCGCCGGCGATGTGGTGCAGGACGAGTACGAGCAGGTGCTCCTCGGCGGCGACACGGAACAGGTGTCCGCGAATGGGGAGTTCGGCTGCCAGGTCGAAGGGGATCTCGGCGCACTCGGTGAGGGTGGCCGCCGGGTCGGCGGGCCGGGTGGTGTGCCGGTCGAAGCGGATCCTGGCCTCGGCGGGCGGGATGATCCGCTGCCGGGGCTCGCCGTCCCGCTCGGTGATCAGCGTGCGCAGGACCTCGTGCCGGGCGACCAGGTCACCGAGGGCCAGTTCGAGCGCGTCCGGGTCGAGCGGACCGGTGAGACGCAGTGCGAGCGGGAGGTTGTAGAGGTCGCTGGCTCCCTCCATCCGGTCGATCAGCCACAGCCGCTGCTGGGCGAAGGAGAGCGGCAGCCGTTCCGGTCGCTCTCCGGCCGTGAGCGCGAGCCGGGCCCCGGTGCTGTCCAGCCGCTGGGCAAGACCGGCCACCGTCGGCGCCTCGAAGACGTCACGGACGCCGATCTCCGCCGTGAACACCGTGCGGACCCGGCTGACGAGTTTCATGGCGAGCAGCGAGTGCCCACCCAGGGCGAAGAAGTCGTCGTCTATGGAGACCTGCCCTGGGGCCGCGAGTACCTCGGCGAACAGGCCGCAGAGGAGCTCCTCGCTCGCTGTACGCGCGGCCCGGCCGCCGGTGAAGAGCCGGAAGTCGGGGTCGGGGAGGGCGCGTCGGTCGACCTTGCCGCTGCCGGTCAGTGGCAGCGCCTCAAGGGTGACGACCGCGGCCGGGACCATGTGGGCGGGCAGTGCCTGCGCCACGTACCTCCGGAGCTCCAGGGAGAGTTCCGTACTGGGGGTGGTGACCGCGCAGTGGGCGACAAGACGGCGGTCGCCGTCCGTGCCCTCGTGCGGGGCGACCACGGCCTGGCGTACGGCCGGGTGTCGGGTCAGTGCGTGTTCGATCTCGCCGGGTTCGATGCGGAAGCCGCGGATCTTCACCTGGTGGTCGGTACGGCCCAGGTAGACGAGGTC
>NZ_JBHXFA010000321.1:0-2569 GCF_042724175.1 Streptomyces sp. NPDC127084 | reverse complement strand
ACGTGTTCGATGCGATCCTCTACATCAACCGCACGGGAATCCCCTGGAAATACCTCCCGCACGACTTCCCCGGCCACGGCACCGTCTACTTCTACTACGCCGCCTGGCGCGACGAGGGAATCTTCGCCCAGCTCAACTACGACCTGACCGGCCTGGCCCGCATCAAAGAAGGCCGCAAGCCCGAGCCGACCGCCTCCATCAACGACACCCAGAGCATCAAGACCTCCACCAACGCGCCCCTGACCAGCCAGGGAACCGACGCCGCGAAGAAGATCGTCGGACGCAAGCGGGGCATCCTCGCCGACACCATCGGCCTCATCCTCGCCGTGACCGTCGCCGGCGCCGGCCTCTCCGAGAACGCCATGGGAATACGCCTCCTCGACCAGGCGAAAGAGACCTACCCGACCATCGCGAAAAGCTGGGTCGACACCGGCTTCAAGAACGCCGTCATCGAGCACGGCGCCAAGCTCGGCATCGACGTCGAAGCCGTCAACCGCAACCCAGAAAAGCGCGGCTTCCACGTCGTGAAAAGACGCTGGGTAGTAGAGCGGAGCATCGGATGGATCATGATGCACCGCCGTCTCGCCCGCGACTACGAGACCCTCACCACCAGCTCCGAAGCCATGATCCACATCGCCTCCATCGACAACCTCAGCAAACGCATAACGGACGAGACCACACCAACCTGGCGAGGAAGCTACTAGGGCATACAGGGCAATACGCCTAGATTAAACGCCCTCTAAGAAACCTCGATCAAACAGGACGGCAGCACCCAGGAGGGCTACTTCGTCGCCGAGTTGACCGGGCAGAACCGCCGGAAGGGCTGGATCAGAGGGATGCGGCTGATCGTCCGCCGGGTCAAGCCGTCCGGCCGGTACACGAAGGACCTCACCGCGTTTGAGAAGAAGACCGGCTGGAAGTACTCGATCACCGCCACCAACCGCTACGGATCGAACGCACCTGGCCCTGGGCCACGCCTTCGCCACCAGCTGGCGACGGCTCGGCGCACTGCCCGCCGCCCCATGAACGGGCGCCACCACCCCGACGAAGACCAGGAAGGAGCAGACCCCCGGGAACCGTGGGAGCCCGGCGCAGCCGCAGCGACACGCGAGGATCTCACCCAGCACCAGACCTGACAAACAGGATGAATCGATCGCCTCAACAGGCAGCGATCACCCCTGAAGGATCGAGGTCAGGCATATGGAACCAGGATCACTGGACATGAAGAATTGCGCAGCGCTGCGTCACTGACCCGGCCTAGTTGCATACCCACATGGCTGTCACGTCGACATGCTCCCAACACAAGCGTGTCAGCTGCTGATGATGCTTGTAGAATGGCATCCGTTGGATTTGCTCTGACAAACCTACGTTGAACACGTGGACAGTCGTCGAAGGGGGCGCGCTCTCGCAACACTCGCTCCAGTATCGGCTCAGCCTCATTTGGGTCGCAAGCTGAGATATGGCGGGCGTGGCTTTCAGGCAGGCAGTCTGTAGGATAAGGGTAAGATCCATATACTACTTCGAGGTCTGCCATCCGCAAGGCTGCATCGCGGACCGCAAACTCAAGAACTGCCTCTGTCCCCTGTGCGGGGCCGATCCCTGCCGCTACTCGATGGAAGCGTTTGCCGGGCTCCCGGCCTATTTCACGAACGACGACCACGGGAGACATGGCGCTCGCGGCCACTGTCATGGCCACCGTCCCGAGAGGGCGAGGTCGAGCCTCTGAGCCCCAGCCGCGGCTGCCTATTACCACTCCGTATGCGTCCTGGCTTGCTCTGAAGAGCGCAGCTATCGGGAACTCGTTGAGGATAACAGATGATATTCGCAAGGATCGATGTCGGAGGAAGGCGCGCTTAGTCGCGTGATCCATCACATGGTGACTCTCCATCTGAATGGTTCCAGGATGAATGCTTGCGGCAGTATTGGCAATTGTGTACCGCTCTCCCCTTGATGCATGGATGATTCGGAGGGGGATATTGTGGGTCGCAGCCTCATCCGCAGCCCAGTCCACTGCCCTAAGGCTGTCGGCCGATCCATCGACCCCTACGACTAGTAGTCTTTCCACTTTGTCACCACCTTGGCAAAGGTTTCTTTGTAAGTACAGTCTTCGCCAGTGGCTACGCTCGAGGTATAGGCTGGATGGCCACTCTGACGGTCACATGGGCAGATCCTGATTGGTCGCAGGGGCCAGCGCTTCTGTCCGGCAGTCCACTCACCACCGTCCGGCTCCGGCCGTATGCACCCGCCCTGAATCCCGTCGAGGCCGTCTGGTCACTCGTACGCAGAGGCATGGCCAGTACCGCTTTCGACACACCTGACGACCTCGACCGCACACTCCGCCGCGAGTTACGCAGAATCCAGCTCCAGCACTGCCTGATCGACAGCTGCCTCACCGCCTCGGCCTGACAACCCACCGACCCACCCAGAAAACCTCAGTGAGCCTCTTTCACCCTCCAGCACAGGATGAAAGAGGCTCAGTGGGAGTTCCTGCCCCATGACATGCCCCCGCGGGGAGCGGTGAAGTACTACTTCTACCTCTGGCGCGACGAGGGCACCGACCAGGACATTC
>NZ_JBHXFA010000320.1:0-2666 GCF_042724175.1 Streptomyces sp. NPDC127084 | reverse complement strand
GCCATGGCGACACGCCATGGCGGACCGCCCCGTTGGCCCGCCGCGCCGGCGGATTCCGCGGCGCACCGGCCCGGGCCCGGGCCGCGCCCCCCTGACCGGGCGCGGTCGGACGGTCCCGGCGGGACCCTGAGTGGGTGTGGCGAACGCTCAGGAGACGCCGGTGAGATACATTCCCGAGTCGTCCTTGCCCGCCGTGTTCCGGCAGGCGTAGTCGCCCGTCTGCTCGGCGTAGATCAGGGTGAGGCAGCGGCCCAGAGCGCGCTGGGCGTAGTAGTTCGGGTGGAACGACTCCTGCACAGTGCCCTGCGCCACCCCGCTGACCAGGAAGCGCGCCCACTCACTGGTGGTCGCCGACGGTCCCTGCGAGGAAGTGGCCAGACGGGTCGTCTTGGCGCACACCTCACGCCCCTGGAGCATGTCCTGGAGATCGAGGAACTGGACCCCCTCGGCCTCGGCGACCGCCTTCACCCCGGCGGCGTACTCCGGGATGAACTCGTCCCGTGCCCAGTCGGCGTCCTTGTCCCAGAACGGGCAGCCGCCCGTCGTCAGCCTGGACCAGCCGCTCTGCGAGTACCGGTTCTCGGAGCTGCGGGGGATCGGGGACGGTGCCGACTGGAGGACGACGCGGTAGTCGCCGGAGGAGTACCCGGCGGACGACATCACGGCCCGTATCTCCTGGACGGACTTGGCGACGCCCGCCATCGCGGAGTCCATCCGCTGGTCGACCTTCTCCCCCTGGTCGTCGTAGCAGTAGGAGTACAGGATGGTGTAGTCCTTGACGCAGTTGCTGATGACCTCGCTGAAGCCCAGGTCGTTGCCGCCGATCGAGAGCGCGATCAGCTTGACCCGGTACCGCGCGGCGACCGCCGCCAGTTGGTCGGCCTGCGGAGACTCACCGTTGAGGGACTCGCCACCACTGACGGCCCGGATGACGTTGTCGGTGGTGGCGCCGGAGCACGCCAGGTTGATCGCCACATCGGCGATCCCGGTGGCGCTGAGCACCTCGGCGGAGTCGGAGCGGTCGCAGCCGCTGGCGTAGGTGCCGCCGTAGACCCTGGCGGGGTCGTAGCCGCCATTGGAATAGGCCCGGTCCGTGCCGTTGCGGTTGCCGGACTGCGTGTTGCTGTTGCCCTGCCAGCGGCCGGCTTCTCCGGAGATGAAGCTGTCCCCCATCGACACCACGGCGCTCTGCGCACTCGACGGGCTCGCCTGTGCGGGGGCGGCACCACTGGTGAGCGCGGCGGTGAGGACGAGTGCGGATGTGAGGACGGCGGCGGGCAACCGCAGGGGCGTGACGTGGAATCCGGGCATGGAGATGCTCCTGCATCCAGGCCGTGCCGACCTGGAGGATCAGCACGGAGCATTGACGGAGAAGCACACCGGCCGGGCGCGAGAGGAATCTGGCACGGCCCATTTGTTACCGCAAGGTAGCTGCACAGATTTCTTATCTGTCTCATAGGCGCCACCGGATCTTCGGCACAGCCGGCGGCGGAACTGCCACTGAACGGTTGTTCAGGAGCCGCCGACCGGCCTCCCCCGCCCGTGGCAGGCGGTGCTGCGGTCAACTCCCTTCGCCTCAGCACTACTTCAAGATGACGTTCGTTTGCCACCCGGATCGGACGCCGGCGTTCCGCTGCCCTTCACCGATGAGACGGACCGCTTTCCCCGCCGCCGCGCCGAGGCGACTCAAGCGCGTTCGTATACCGATTCGATATGTGCCGACCGTGCCTGGACGGCCCGTGCCGCCCGTCCGCCGCACACGCCTCGACTCACCCCCGGGCGGGCTCATCCAGACCTGGCGACCATGAGTGGGGACGTAAGGTCAGTGGCGTCAACGATGGAGGCCAAGGCGGCCTGCGAAGGTGTTGTCGGTGGCTCATGAGACAGTCGCAACCATGCCAGGCGCCATGGGAGGGGAAGCATGAAAGCGCTGCCTGAGATTCCGGGGCGTGACGAATTCGATGCCCTGATCATCCGGACCGACTACGGGGACGAGGCCGCGTGGCAGGCGGTGGTCGCGGACCTGGTTCAGCCGTGGGGTGGAGACGACGATTTCGAACCCGCTGTTCACCTCGTCGACGATCCCGCCTGGGCCGACCTCACGCCCGACAGGGTCCTCGAGGAGGCCAGGCGGGACGAGAACCTGAGCGTTGTGTTCCTCGCCGACCGGGTCACGATGCAGTCTGCCCAGCGCGCGCTGCTCGCCATCGACCTCGCCGAGGACGAAGACCTCGACCCGTTGTACGACCAGGAGCTCATCGACTCCCCACCGCCTCGCGAGTTCCGGACCGTTCCGGCCGGCGTCCACGACGTGCACGCGAATCTGTCGATCGCCAACATGGACTTCGCGGAGTTCGCCGAGGAAGCCTTCGCCGATCCCGACCGTGTCTACCGCCCCTACTGAGCAGCGGTTTCCGGATCTCCTCCCGGATCATCCGCCGCAGGCGGGTGCGGATGCCGCGGCCAGGTCCCGCTCGAGTTCCCGGACGTGCCCCGACCGGCCGGAGCTGAGTTTGGTGAGAGGCCCTTGTGTGCCGTTGCGTATTCCGTGCCCCGGTTCGTGTCGGCGGAGGCCATGGCTTCGTGGGGGACCCGGGGGGACACCCCCGGGGGGGGCCGGGGCCCCGGGCGCCCCAGGAATACCCCCCCCGCGGCGGCTCCCCACC
>NZ_JBHXFA010000319.1:969-2730 GCF_042724175.1 Streptomyces sp. NPDC127084 | reverse complement strand
CGAGGTCTTCGAGGAACAGCTACGCTCGCTACAACAGCCCAGTGTTGCAACGACTGGTTGAACTCGCCGAATACACATCGTTCGCGCTCGCCGAGCATCTCGACCGAGCAGGGATCGCGGCATCGATCGGCTCGGTCGGCGACGCCTACGACAACGCCCTCACGGAATCGACGATCAGACTGTTCAAGACGGAGCTGATCAAACCCGGCCAGCCCTGGAAGACGCTCTCCCAGGTCGAGCTCGCCACCGCCGAGCGGATCGACTGGTACTGCCACCGCCGACTCCACGGTGAGATAGGCCACGTCCCGCCCGTCGAGTACGAGACCACCTACTACATGCAATCCACGAAACCCCAGGTCACAACCACAATCTGAGATCTCTACCGAACCCGGGGCGGCTCACCAGCCGTTACGCACGAGCAGTTTCCGCACGCCCTGGATCGTGTGGGCCAGGTGGAAGCGCCGGCCGATCACCGTCTTGACCGCGCCAACGTCCGCCGCTGATCCTCCCAGCCGTGCGCTGCCGGCCCCTTGGCCAGCTTTGCCTCCAGCCGAGCGAACTACTTCTCGCTCAACCGCGGCAGCGATGCCGGGCCCGCCGCGACCTCAACGCCCGCGGACCGCCCTCGTCCCACGCCTGCCGCCACCGCTGCACCGACCGGACACTGACCCGAAGGTCCCCGGCGATCACCGAACCCGCCTCACCCCGAGCGAACCGCTCGGCCGCCTGAAGTCGTAACTCCTCACGGAACTGCTGCCGTTCACCGGTCAGCCCGCCCCCTTGTAAATACCGCATACACCTGTTGATACCCCAGCGGGTGACCAGCCGTCAGCCTCTACAACACCACGAGTTCAACCTCAGTAGTCTGCCGTGGTCTGTCTGGTCAAGCCCCTCTCGCGTCAGCAGCGTGAACTTCCCGGAGTGGAGGTCCGTCTGGCTGGTCTGCCCGATCCGCGGCACCGGCGTGGACGGTGGCACACTCTCGCCTCGGTCCTGCTGACCGGCGCGTGCGCGGTCCTGGCCGGCGCCCGCTCCTATCGGGCCATCGGACAGTGGGCCCGCCACGCTCGCCAGGACACCCTCGCCCGCCTGGGTTTCGTGCGTGTGGGCCGCTCGGCGTGCGCCGGCTGGCCTGCCTGTCCACCCTGCGCCGGGTGCTGGTCCTGGTGTTGTCCCCGCGGGCTCGCCGACCTGCTCGGCCACGGCACGACCGGGACGGAGGCGGTCGCGGTGGACGGCAAGAGCGCCCGCGGCTCGCGTACCGATACCATGCCCGCCGTTCCACCTGCTGGCTGACGACACGGCCGCTGGCCGTCCCCGGACACGCCGGGGGCGGTTCAGTGCGTGTCGACACTTACACATTGTGTAGACGAATGACACGATCTGGGCGATCGGAAGGATTGCTGGCGGGGCTGAGGTGTCGTCAGGACTGTGGATTCGTGGAGGGCATCGTGAGGATCCGTCGTGTGTGGGGGTGTCTCGGTGTGGGGGGTGCCTCTGTGTCGCAGGCGTCGCCCCGTCGCTGGACCGAGCGTCGATGGTGGGGCGGGTTGCCTGCTGCGGTGGTGACCGGGGTGGTTCTGGTGGCGGGGCTCGCCCTGCCCCTGGCTGTTCCGCAGACCGCCCACGCCGTACCGCCCGGCACCTACGCCTACGTCGCCAATGTCGACAGTGACTCGGTGTCGGTGATCGACACCGCCAGCAACACCGTCACCGCCACCATCCCCGTCAGCGACGCGCCAAGCGGGGTGGGGGTGTCGC
>NZ_JBHXFA010000319.1:0-869 GCF_042724175.1 Streptomyces sp. NPDC127084 | reverse complement strand
CGGACGGTGCCCGCGTCTTCGTCACCAACTTCGGCAGTGACTCGGTGTCGGTGATCGACACCGCCAGCAACACCGTCACCGCCACCATCCCCGTCAGCGACGCGCCAGTCGGGGTGGGGGTGTCGCCGGACGGTGCCCGCGTCTTCGTCACCAACTTCGGCAGTGACTCGGTGTCGGTGATCGACACCGCCAGCAACACCGTCACCGCCACCATCCCCGTCGGCAACGCACCGTACGGTGTCGCGGTCGGCGTGTTTGTCGCGATTCCCGCGTCGTCCGAGGCCGAATGCCCGAACGGCAGCGTCATCACTGGTGGAGGTCACGAGATCAATGGCCCCCTTCCCAGCAACTTCACCAGCAAGCCGGTGGGCGATGCATGGCAGGTATCCCTCGTCAACGAGTCCGACGAACCCATCACCTTCACACCCTACGCAGTGTGCGTCCCTGAAACCACGACTTAGATCATGTTTCGACAACGCCGCCGCGGAGAGCTTCTGGGCCCTGCTCAAAGAAGAGATCGGCACCCGCACCTGGCCCGACCGGGCCACCGCCCGCGCCGACGTCTTCAACTTCATCGAGACCTTCTACAACCGCCGCCGCCTGCGCAAGCACAAGACCTTCGGCTACCTCACCCCAGCCGAGACCAGACAGCAGCACCAACACACCCTCGCGGCATAACGAACGAGTGTCCGAGATCACGGGGAAACTTCAGTAGGCGATGTAGTACGAGATCTCATCCGACCTGCGGATGCTGCGGCGGGCGGGTGTGTCCAGTCAACGGCTGATCTTGGTTGTTGAGGTCAGTGGCTGGTGGTGGGGGTGAGGCGTCCTTCGAAGGCGATCTGGAAGGCGTTCAGTGGCGCCTTCCA
>NZ_JBHXFA010000318.1:0-2745 GCF_042724175.1 Streptomyces sp. NPDC127084 | reverse complement strand
ATCACCACGCCAACGACGAGGGGCCCTGCCTCGTCACCACACCCGCTGACCAGCCCATTTCACCCTCCAGCACAGGATGAAAGAGGCTCACTGAAAGTAGTCGACGACCTAGACGACATGAGCAAGATCATTCGCGCTTCGATCTTCAGCCTCCGCCGGCGTTCCTTCCCTCGGTACGGATGGAAGGCCTGATTGACACGGCGCTACCGGACAAGGTCGCCGTCGAGGTACTCGCCGTGCTTCAGGAGTCGCTATCCAACCTCACCCGCCATGCCCATGCTCAAAGCTGCGCCATCTCCCTGGTGGCGGCCGCCGGCTCGGTGACGCTAACGGTCCAAGACGACGGCTGGGGCATCCCGAAAGAAGAGCGACGCAGCGGCCTGAACAATCTGGCCGAGCGCGCCGAAGTCCTGGGGGGACACTTGGTCATTCAGAGCCCGGAGAGCGGCGGTACCCGGTTGATCTGGCAGGTGCCCCTTCCAGCCTGAACAAGGACAGACCGTGAGCTTTTTCAAAGTGGCCAGCGGTCGGGTGGCTGGGGGTAAAACACCCCTGACCCCCAGGGTGTCGTCTCACTCAGATCGCTGCCCGCAGATAGTGGCAGAGCCCGCTCCTTGGGTCGGCCGAACCGGTTGCGGGGTGCCGGGGCCGTCTGCCGCGCAATCACGTGGAAAGGCCTCGCGACATGCAGCGATGCTGCAAGGACGACGGGTGGAGCGTACCCCCAGCCCCGGGGAAGACGTAGTCCGACTGCGTAGTGGAATACGTATCTTCCCCCTTCTGCATACATGGGTTTTTAGGGAGATTTTCCTTAACGGATCCCTTACAGGTCAGTAGGGACAAGGATCATGGAACTCTCGCTGTCTCCCCCACGAGCCGCCCAAGCAGTGCCGTCACCCAGTAGCGCCAGCAGGGCCCACGAAGAACACGACGCGACCTCCATGGCGGGCATACCGCTGCTTTCCGAATGCGTTTCGTTCCCGATCGCCCACCGGCCAGAAGCAGTACGCCACGCTCGTCAACTCGTTGAGGCGCTGCTTCGTAAATGGCAGGTTCGCGACGACGCAGCTTCTTCGATAGTGCTGGTGGTATCCGAGCTGGTGACCAACGCCGTGGAACACGCTCGTCCTCCTCTGACCCTGCATGTGCTTCGCGAGCGCACTGGCAGGCGCGTGTGGGTGGGGATGGCGGACGGTGGTCCTGCTTCAGCGGAGGGCGCCTGGACATCATCTTGTGCCCTCGGTGAGCATGGGCGGGGTCTGACCATCGTGGATGCTCTCGCCCACGCCCATGGAATCCATTCCTACAAGGGATGTACAACCCACTGGGCACGGCTGCCCGCTTGTGCGTAGTAGGGAGGAGCGGCCGCCCAGGATCCCTGCCACCTGACGTTTGAGGTGTGATGTCGTCGAAGTGAGCCCAGTGCCGGCGAGGCATCCGTCGATGAGGTCGGGCCGGTATTGGACCTGGCGAAGGCCCCGTCTCAGGGTGCGCATCAGGTGGGTGGGGTCGGTGAAGGCGGTGTTGGCCTGGCAGCACCTTCGCAGGAGGGACCAGATGCCCTCGACCGGGTTGAGCTGTGGTGCATAGGGCGGCAGGTAGTGGACGGTGATCCAGTCGTGGGCATCGATGAACTCGCGTAATCGGCGGTCGCGATGAACATGGAGATTGTCCCAGACCAGGACGATCGGCTGGCCGAGTTGCTGGTGGGCTGCTACCAGCAGATCGCGATAGTCCGTCCAGGCGAAGCTTCGGCGGCCGCCGGCCTTGTGGTCCGCATGGACGATCGGCCGGTAGATCAGCCGTGAGCGCTCGCCTGTTTTGTAGCAGGCCAGGGCGGCGATGGAGATTCGCCGCTGGGAGCGCCCGCGGACGCGGACGATCGGGGTGTTGCTGCGGTGGGACCAGGTACGGGCGGTGGGCGGCGTCATCGAGAAGCCGGCCTCGTCCTCGAAGACGAGGTAGGCGTCGAGCGCCGCCGCGGTGCTTCCGCGGACGGCCAGGTCTCCTTCACCCACCCGGCTATGACTGCCTCGTCTCGCTCGACCGCGCGCCTCGCGGGGACCTGGTGGCTCCAGCCGTGGCATCGCAGCATCTGCGAGATCCCCGAGAGCGTGAACGACTTGTGGAACCACCGCCCGATGAGCGTCTTGATCCGGGCCAGGGCCCAGGTCTGGTCCGGCCAGCCGTGCGCCACGGCGCCCTTGGCCAGCTCTACTTCCAGCACGGCGAACAGCGTGTCGCTCAGCTTCGGCGTTGAGAGTGCGGAACGTGAGCTCTTGTCCGTTTCGTGGCTGGGGTTGGGGAAGAACCGCTGGCCACGGAGTGAGGCTGGTCCTCAGGCGTCGGGGCGGGCGAACAAGCCGGGTTCGGGTTCGATGAGGATGCCCCGGCTGACCAGGCGTTTCAGTTTGGAGCGGATGCCTTCGGTGTTCTTCGGGAGGATCGGCAGGTCGAGGGCCTGGCAGAGGTCGCGGGCGCGCATCGGCTGGCCCGCGTTGGCCAGGGCGGTGAGGATCTGCTGGTAGGCGGGGTGGTCGGGGATGTCGGGACGCTCTGGCTCGGTGGCGGGTGAGGGCAGCGGGAGGGTGAGGAGGGTCTTGCGGGTGATGCGCAGGTTCTCGCTTTCCGCGTCGATCTCGCCGAGCTGCCGGGTGAGTTTCTCGATGCGGGCCCGGAATTCCCCGGCTTGGTCGGCCAGTTCTCGCTCGCGGGTCTCGATGTGCTCCAGGATGGCTTCGACCT
>NZ_JBHXFA010000317.1:664-2753 GCF_042724175.1 Streptomyces sp. NPDC127084 | reverse complement strand
TCGACTCAGCTCACCCGTAAAGGGTCAGAAGCGGCTCACCATGCCCGGGACACCCCGGGGCGTCGGGATCGGCAGCGGGCTGGTGCCGCTGCGCGAGCCCTCGGCCGGGGGCTTCGCCTTGCAGGTGATGTCCTTCGCCGGGAGCTTGCCCGTGGTCAGGTAGGCCGTGGCCGTCTTGTCGGCGCACGACTTGCTGCCGTAGATACCGTGGCCGATACCACCGGCGACCGTGACCATCTTCGAGCCCTTGAGGTGCTTGCGCAGGCCCTGGCCGCTGACCAGCGGGGTCTGGGAGTCCCACTCGTTCTGCAGCAGCAGCGCGCCGACCTTGTTGTCGATCACGGTGGCGGGTTCGCTGCCCTGCTTCTTCCAGAACGCGCACGGCTTGATGTTGGACGCGAAGTCGCCGTAGAGCGGGTACTTCTTCTTGTCCTTGATCGCGTCGCGGCGGTACTGCTCCGGGTTGGTAGGCCAGGCGCGGGTGTCACCGCAGACGACGGTCCAGAAGCTGGCGTCCTGGTTGTCAGACGGCACCTTCACCTTGGCGGCGGTGCTGCCGAACGCGGGCGGGGCCGGGGTGCGCTCGGGGGTCGTGGACTCGCGGCGGGGAGCCGGGGTGGTCTTCTTGCCCTCGGCGGCCTTCTTCAGGTCCTTGACCGTGTTGGCGGCCCATTCCGCGTTGAAGACCATTCCGCGCATGTACATGCGGATGTCATCGCCGTTCATCGGCACACCGCTGCCGTCGTCGATCGGCTTGCGGTCGGCCTGGGCGACCAGGTCCCAGAAGGTCTTGCCGACGGCCTCCGGGGTCCTGCCCAGCTTGTATTCGGAGTGCCGCTTGGCGGTCCATTTGGTCCAGTTGGCGAACGCGGGCTCGGCGCCCTCCGCCCACACCTGGATCATCCCGCGCCAGACCCTGTCCGGGTCCACCGAGCTGTCCAGCACGAAGCGGTCGGCGCGCTTCGGGAACATCTGGGTGTAGACGGCGCCGAGGTAGGTCCCGTACGAGTAGCCCAGGTACGAGATCTTCTTCTCACCGAGCACGGCACGGATGACGTCCATGTCCCGGGCGGTGTTGCGGGTGGTGATGTGGCGCAGCTTGTCGCCCTGCTTGGCGTCGCACTTCTCGGCGACGGTCTTGGCCCACTTCACGTCCTTGGCGAACGTGGCGGCCTTGTACGGGCGCTCCCAGTTGCGCTCGGAGGTCTTCAGCCCGCAGCTCACGGGGGAGCTCTGGCCGACGCCGCGCGGGTCGAAGCCGATCAGGTCGTACTTCGCCGTCACCGACTTCGGCAGCTCGCTCGCCAGGAACGTCGGCATCTCGACGCCCGTGCCGCCCGGGCCGCCCGGGTTGGTCAGGAGCACACCGCGGCGCTCCTTCTTGGTGCTTGTCTTCACCCTCGATATCGCGAGGTCGAGCGTCTTGCCGCCCGGGCGGCTGTAGTCGAGTGGCACCTTGATGGTGGCGCACTGGAGCGTGGCAGGCATGTCCTTGCTGCAACGCTTCCACGAGGGCTTCTGCTCCTCGAACCGCGCCAGGGGGTTCTCGGCGGCGGTGGCGGTGGCGGCCGGGGCGAGTGCGGGCACCAGGGAGGCGACGGCGGTCGCCGCCAGGAAAGGCACGGCTATTCGTCTGCTGCGCACGTGGGGAAGGTCCTTAGGTTCGGGAACTTGTGCGGGGTGTGACCGCACCTACCCTCCCCTACAAGGCAGTTAGGGCGAATCCGTCGGCGGGCGGGACATGTACTCCGACTGTGGGTGGACCGGATGGCGGCAGAGATGGTCCCCGGGTAGTACACCCTCGGCCCGCTCTTTCCCGTCCGCCCCGGGAGTCCCGGAGGCCGGCGGCCGAGCGCTGGGAGCGTTCGGCACCACGGGGGAGACGCGTGCCGGTTGCCGCGGCCGCGAGCAGTCGCCGCTGGTGAAGCGGCCCTCAGTTCCTCTGCAGGGTGCGGGTGACACCCGCGATGACGGCGGTCGTCAGCACCCAGCCGACGGCGACCAGCAGGTAGGAGCTGTTCGGGAACCGTTGTGGGGGGCGCGGCCCGCGCCGGGGGGCGCCGGACCGCCCCGCACCCACTGGTCGGGA
>NZ_JBHXFA010000317.1:0-654 GCF_042724175.1 Streptomyces sp. NPDC127084 | reverse complement strand
CCCCGCGCACTCCTCGTGGGGGGTGGTGTGCCCCTGTTGCGGGGCGGCCCCCCCCGCGGGGCGCGCGCCCCGCACGCCGCCTACACGGTGATCGCGAGCAACTCGCCCCCGTACGTGCCGATATAGAGGACCCCATCGGACACCCTGGGCGACGACTCCGTGAAGAAGGTGCCCTTGGCGGCGAACCGCCAGAGCTGCTTGTTGGCCACCGTGTCCACGGCGTACAGGTGCCCGTCGTCACTGCCGAAGTAGGCGACGCCGCCCACCACCGCCGGTGTGGAGTCCACACTGTCGGCCGTGGGGAACGCGAGCCGCTGCTGGGCGGTTTCGGCGTCGACCCCGTACAGATGGCCGTCGTCACTGCCGAAGTAGGCGATCCCGTCCACCACCGTGGCGGATGACGCGCGGACGGGGCCGCCTCCGGGGAAGTCCTCGTGCTCGCTGCCGTCCTTCGTCCGGAAGGAAAGCAGGCCGTCACCGCATCCGACGTGGATGCGATCGCCGGTCACGGTCGGCGCGCAGTGCAGCGACTTGTCCGTGGGCGTCCTCCACAGCGCGCTCCCTGTGGCCGCCTCCAGCGAGATCAGGCCGTCGGCGCTGCCGACGATCACGGCGCCGTTCGCCACCGCCGGGGATGTCACCCAATGGCCGGTG
>NZ_JBHXFA010000316.1:1352-2797 GCF_042724175.1 Streptomyces sp. NPDC127084 | reverse complement strand
CCTCTACGACGCCGGGAAGGCATTCCCGGCACCTCTCGCACTGGCCGCATAACCGCCGCACTTGACCCGCCAGTGACATGAGATGTCTCGTCGACGCCGGTCAACCGGCGCTGACGCTTCTTGACGATCTGCGGTTCAAAGGCGCCGGCGCGGTCTCGAGGGACCTCGATTTGGACCGGCCCGACGTCCGTGACAACGGTCTTGGACCGCTTGCCGTTGCGCGAGTTGCCGCCGTTCTTCCCAGCCGGGTCATGCCGGTCATAGCCCAGGTGATCGGTCATCTCGCCCTCGAGAGCGGACTCCAGCAGCCGCTTCGTCAGCTGTTGCAGCAACCCGCCCTCGCCGGTCAGCTGCAGGCCCTCGGCCTGGGCCCACACCACGAGCTCCTCGATGAACCAGTCATCCACCGCTGCCGGCACAGACCCCGAAACGGGCTCCCTGGCTACGTTCTCGCTGGTCACAGGCGCACTCTTCCACGATCGGAGTTACACCGTTCTTCTTACAGTCCCGCCCCCAACGACATCACGCCTCGAACGTCAGTAGACACTCCCCGAATTTCTTACAGTCCCGTTCAAGCCGGTGGCGGAGTCGGTGTGTGGGCTCATCAGGTGGTTCTCGATTGCCATTCGTGGGTGTCGGGGAGGGGGTGGCGTGTGTGGTTGGGAGGGTGTGTGTCGCCGGGTGGTCTCGCTGGTCGTGGGGCTCGTCAGTTCAGGAAGCGTCTTGGCGATGTGTCCTCGCGTCAGCGGGTGGGGGGCGTTCGGCGTGTCTGGGCGTCAATGTCCCAGCCGTCGTGAGGAGTGGGAGAGGCGATGATGTCAGAGCGTGTGTCGGGGAGAGTGTCATGACGAGGGTGATGCGGGGCTGCTTGGCGTCAGTTGCCGCGCTGTTGATGGCGGCCGGGCTGATCATGGGATTGTCCTCTGGAAATGCGTGGGCTGCGACCGCGACATTCGCCGCCCCGGCCGACTACCCCACCGGCAACGAGCCGCTCTCGGTGGCGGTGGGTGACTTCAACGGCGACGGCGACCAAGACCTGGCCACCGCCAACGTTCTCGCGTCTACGGTGTCGGTGTTGGTGAATAATGGTGACGGCACGTTCGCCGCCCCGGCCGACTACCCCACCGGCAACGGCCCGGCCTGGGTGGCGGTAGGTGACTTCAACGGCGACGGCGACCAAGACCTGGCCACCACCAACATCACCGCGGATACAGTGTCGGTGTTGGTGAATAATGGTGACGGCACGTTCGCCGCCCCGGCCGACTACCCCACCGGAACCGCCCCGAACTCGGTGGCGGTAGGTGACTTCAACGGCGACGGCGACCAAGACCTGGCCACCTCCAACATCACCGCGGATACAGTGTCGGTGTTGGTGAATAATGGTGACGGCACGTTCGCCGCCCCGGCCGACTACCCCACCGGAACCGCCCCGAACTCGGTGGCGG
>NZ_JBHXFA010000316.1:385-1254 GCF_042724175.1 Streptomyces sp. NPDC127084 | reverse complement strand
GGTAGGTGACTTCAACGGCGACGGCGACCAGGACCTGGCCACCGCCAACGCTGCCGTGAATACGGTGTCGGTGTTGGTGAATAATGGTGACGGCACGTTCGCCGCCCCGGCCGACTACCCCACCGGCAACGGCCCGCGCTCGGTGGCGGTGGCTGATCTGGATGGTGACGGTGCCCTGGACCTGGTCACCGCCAACTCCCTCGCCGATACGGTGTCGGTGCTGGGGGGTAATGGTGACGGCACGTTCGCCGCCCCGGTCGACTACCCCACCGGCGACGGCCCGCGCTCGGTGGCGGTGGGTGACTTCAACGGCGACGGCTACCTGGACTTGGCCACCGCCGACACTCCTGCGGACACGGTGTCGGTACTGCTCAACACCACCGCCCTCCCGGTGACGCCGGTGATCACCAGCCCCGCCAACGGGGCCACGATCAATGACAGCACTCCGACGTTCACCGGTACCGGTGGCCCCGGTGACACCATCACGATCACCGACGAGAACGACACCGTCATCTGCACCGCCATCGTCAACGCAGCCGGGAACTGGACCTGCACCGCGCTCGCACCGATCCCGGACGGCCAGCACACCTTCACCCCCACCGCCACCAACCCCCAGGGCAGCACCACCGGCCAACCCGTAACCGTGACCATCACCACCACCACCCCTCCAGTGACACCGGTCATCACCAGCCCCGCCAACGCATCCACAATCACCTGCGACACACTCCCCCACCCATACCCCCACACCGCAACTACCCGCAGAGGCTGCACCCTGACGTTCACCGGTACCGGTGGCCCCGGTGACACCATCACGATCACCGACGAGAACGACACCGTCATCTGCACCGCCATCGTCAACGCAGCCGGGA
>NZ_JBHXFA010000316.1:0-286 GCF_042724175.1 Streptomyces sp. NPDC127084 | reverse complement strand
CTCGCACCGATCCCGGACGGCCAGCACACCTTCACCCCCACCGCCACCAACCCCCAGGGCAGCACCACCGGCCAACCCGTAACCGTGACCATCACCCCACCGAACAAACCCCACAAGCCCCACAACCCCTACAAGCCATATAGCCCCTACAAGCCGCACAAGCCAGGCCCCTGGACCCTCACGGCACCGCGCTAGGGCCCGTATTGGGTTGTGACCAATCTGAGGGTTTCGCCCTCGCGGTCGCGCTTGATCCGCTAGATCGTGTTGTGTGACGCGTGTGCAACTG
>NZ_JBHXFA010000315.1:0-2828 GCF_042724175.1 Streptomyces sp. NPDC127084 | reverse complement strand
GCGGCGCTTCCGGTGCCGGGTGTGGATGGTTGTGACGGGGTGGGGGAGGAGGGTGGGTCGCGGGGGCCGGGTAATGCGGTGGAGGAGTTGTTGTGTGGTCTGTTCGCCGAGTTGCTGGGGCGTGAACGGGTCGGTGTCGATGCCGACTTCTTCGAACTCGGCGGCCACTCACTGCTCGCGGTCCGGCTTGTCAGCCGCATCCGCTCCGAGCTGGACGCGGAGATCGACATGCGCACGGTCTTCGAAGCGCGCACTCCGGCCGAGCTCGCCGCCCGGTTCGCCCCCGCAGCGCCCTCCCGAATCCCGTTGGAGCCGTGGACCACCCGTCCGGAGAGCCTGCCGCTGTCTTTCGCCCAGTCACGCTTCTGGTTCCATGGCGAACTCTCCGCAGGCCGAGACAGCTCGGACAGCTCGGACAGCTCGGACGGCTCGGATAGCTCGGACGGCGAGGCGCAGACGATCACCACGGCGGTGCGGCTGACCGGCGAACTGGACCGGGCGGCGCTGCGAGCCGCGCTACGGGACGTGGCCGGGCGCCACGAGAGCCTGCGCACGGTCTTCCCCGTCGTGGACGGGGCCGCTTACCAACACGTCCTGGACCCCGACTCCACTGCCGTCACCTCACCACTGGAGCTGCCCGTCACCCGGATCGAGTCCGCACAGGTGGCGCGGACCATGGCCGAGACCTCGCGGCAGGGCTTCGACCTGACCGTGGAACCACCGCTGCGGGCCCGGCTGCTCGCCGTGAACGACAGCGATCACGTCCTGCTGGTGACGATCCACCACATCGCGTTCGACGGATGGTCGGCCGCGCCGTTCCTGCGTGATCTCTCGGCGGCCTATCGTGCGCGGCTGTCCGGTGGCGGCGTGGCGCCGGAATGGGACGAACTTCCCGTGCAGTACGCGGACTTCACTTTGTGGCAGCGTGAGGTGCTGGGTTCGCCCGAGGATGAGGGCAGTCTGTGCGCACGGCAGCTCGCCTACTGGCGGCGCAGTCTCGACGGCCTCCCCGAAGAGCTCGGCCTCCCCACCGACCGGCCCCGGCCGCCCATCGCATCGCACCACGCGGCCGCCGTCCCGCTGCGACTGGGAGCCCAGGACCACGGGCGGCTGACTGCGCTGGCCCACCGCCACGGGGCGAGCTTGTTCACCGTGCTGCACGCGGGACTCGCGGGGTTCCTGCACCGGCTCGGCGCGGGCAGTGATATCGCGGTGGGCAGCCCGGTCGCCGGTCGCACGGATGCCGCGCTGGACGAGCTGGTCGGCTGCTTCCTCAACACCGTCGTCGTACGCACCGTCCTGACCGGTGAACCTGACTTCGGCGCACTGGTCGACCGGGTGCGCACCGAGGTGCTCGCCGCGCTCGACCACCAGGACGTGCCGTTCGAGAAGGTGGTGGAATCCGTCAACCCACCCCGGACCCCGGCCCGCCACCCGCTGTTCCAGACCATGCTCAGCCTTCAGAACAACGCGGCGGCCGCCGTGGATCTGCCCGGTCTGGAAGCAGCGCCGCTGACGGCGGACGCCCGGTATCCCTCGTTCGCCTTCGACCTGCTCTTCGACATCGCCGAGACCGGCACCGGTCTTGAGGGGCGGCTGGTCTACGCACAGGACCTGTTCGACCGTGCCACCGCCGAACGTATGGCGGGCTGGTTCGAACGGTTCCTCGCGGAGGCGGCAGCCGATCCGACCCGCCCCGTAGGACGGCTGCACCTCCTCTCCGCGGGCGAGCGCACGGCGATGCTCGAATCGGGCAGTGGCCGTACCCACGAGGTGAGCGCCCGGACCGTTCCCGACTGGCTGCGGCAGTGGGCGGACCAGACCCCGGACGCCGTCGCCGCGGTCTGCGGTGACGACTCGATCACCTATCGGGAGCTGGACGCCCGGACCCAGCGCCTGGCGCGGTATCTGAGCGCACGGGGCGCGGGGCCCGAGCGGCTTGTAGCCGTGGCCATGGAGCGCTCACTCGATCTGCTCGTCGCCCTCATCGCCGTACACAGGACCGGAGCCGCGTACCTCCCCATCGACCCAGGGCACCCCAGGGGGCGCATCGCGGCGGTGCTGTCCGACGCGCGGCAGGGCTCGCCTGTTCCGGTCCTGTCCGACCGTGCCACACGCTCGGCGGTGGGTGAGGACGACTGGCTGGCCCTGGACGATCCCGAGCCGGCGTCCCGACTCGCCGGCCTGACCGGCGACGACGTGCCGGTCGGCGGACTGCCGGACCGGATCGACCCGCACAGCATGGCCTACGCGATCTACACCTCGGGGTCCACCGGTCGGCCCAAGGGCGTCGCCGTCACCCATCGGAACCTCACCAACCTGCTGGACGCCATGCGCGACCGGCTGCCCCTGGCACCGGACGACCGGTGGCTCGCCGTGACGACCGTCGCGTTCGACATCGCCCACCTCGAACTGCTGCTGCCGCTGCGCGAGGGCGCATGTCTCGTCATCGCCGGGTCCGACGAGGCGAAGGACCCGTTCGCGCTCGCCCGGCTGATCGAGCGGCATTCGGTGACGGTGGTGCAGGCGACCCCGTCGTTGTGGTCCGTTGTCGTCGACAGTGTCCCGGACGCGGTCCGAGGGCTGCGTGTCCTGGTGGGCGGTGAGGCGCTCGGCGCCAGCCTCGCCATCGAACTCACCGAGCGGGCGCGCGAGGTGATCAATGCCTACGGGCCCACCGAGACCACCATCTGGTCGCTGGCCGCACCCGTACGCCGGAGCGACGGGCGGGCCCCGTCGATCGGGCGTGGGTTGGCGAATACGCGGGTGTATGTGCTGGATGGGTGTTTGGTTCCGGTGCCGGTGGGTGTGGTGGGGGAGTTGTATGT
>NZ_JBHXFA010000314.1:0-2832 GCF_042724175.1 Streptomyces sp. NPDC127084 | reverse complement strand
GCGAGAGACCCCCACCCCACACCCCACCCCCACCCACACCACCCCCCCCCCACACTCCCCCCCCAGGCCTCCGCGCTCCGCCTCCGCCGCGTCCCCCCCCCCCCCCCCCCTTCCGCGCCCCTACAGTTGCGGTGGCGTCATCGTGAAGCGCGCGTTCACCTGGGCATAGACCGTCTGCCGCTGGGGTTCGAGGTCCAGGGCGGGGGCAGGGGTAGCGGCCCCGCCCCCGTACGGTGCGGCGGCGCGCATCGCACCGGCGGGCCGGGGACCGTTGTACGTCGCCGGGGACTCCGCGCCGATGTCGGCGAGTTCGACCAGGGCGGCGAGCTCGGCGCCGAGGGCGCCGGCGTATTCGCGGGCGCGCCGGACGGCTTCGAGAACGGCCTGGCGGCGGGCGGCGGCGTGGGCCGGGGAGTCGGGGCGCAGGGACCACCAGGGGCCGTCGACGTGGGTGAGGTCGAGGTCGGCGAGGCGGGTGACGAGCTCCCCCAGTGCCGTGAAGTCGGCGAGTACCGCGGTGACGCGGACCCGGCCGTGGTATGCGCGGACGCGTTCGCCGCGGCCATGGGCGCTCAGTTCGGGGCTGATGGAGAACGCTCCGGTCTCCAGCTTCTCGACCGCGTCGCCATATGACTTGATCAGGTCGAGGACCTCGCCGTTGCGGCTGGTCAGGTCCTCCAGCGCGGCCCTGCGGTCCTTGCCGCGGGCGCTGACGGTGACTCCGATCCGGGCGATCTCCGGGTCGACTTCGAGCCGCGTCTCGCCGCGGACCGCGACTCGCGGGGTTTCGGGGGTTCCGTACGGCGCCGCGTCATTCGTCATGTGGCCTCCCTCGCTGTTGTTCCCCGAACACTTTCGCAGCCAGCCGCGCCTGGGCCAGAATCTACGCGCGTTGTGCCATTGAACGAGGGAGATCAACACATGCCGCTCAACCGCAGGACGTTTCTCGGCCGATCGGCCGCGGCGGGAGCCGGTGCGGCCGTCGCGGGGACGGTGGGCGCCACTCCGGCCGCCGCTCAGGGCAATGCATCCGGCCACGGCCACGGACGACCGCCGAAGCGCTACTCGTTCACCGTGATGGGCACCACCGACCTGCACGGCAACGTCTTCAACTGGGACTACTTCACGGACAAGGAGTTCGACGACAAGAACCACAACGACGTCGGCCTGGCGAAGATCTCCACCCTGGTCGACCAGGTGCGGCAGGAGAAGGGGCGGCGCAACACGCTGCTGATCGACGCCGGTGACACCATCCAGGGCACCCAGCTCTCGTACTACTACGCCAAGGTGGACCCGATCACGGCCCGGCGCGGCCCCGTCCACCCCATGGCGCAGGCCATGAACGCCATCGGCTACGACGCCGCCGCACTCGGCAACCACGAGTTCAACTACGGCATCCCGGTGCTGCGCAAGTTCGAGGAGCAGTGCGACTTCCCGCTGCTCGGCGCCAACGCCCTGGACGCCAAGACCCTGCGTCCCGCGTTCCGGCCGTACAGCATGCACCGCCTGCGCACCCCGTGCGGACGGGACGTGAAGGTCGCGGTCCTGGGGCTCACCAACCCGGGCATCGCGATCTGGGACAAGGCCAACGTCAGCGGCAAGATGGTCTTCCCCGGTCTTGAGGAGCAGGCAGCCAAATGGGTGCCGAAGCTGCGCTCGATGGGTGCGGACGTCGTCATCGTGTCGGCGCACTCCGGCTCCAGCGGCACCTCCTCGTACGGCGACCAGCTCCCGTACATCGAGAACGCGGCGGCGCTGGTGGCCGAGCAGGTGCCGGGCATCGACGCGATCCTCGTCGGGCACGCGCACACCGAGATAGCCGAGTACAAGGTCGCCAACAAGGAGACCGGCAAGCAGGTCGTGCTGTCCGAGCCGCTCAAGTGGGGCCAGCGGCTCACCCTGTTCGACTTCGAGCTGGTGTGGCAGAAGGGCCGCTGGAGTGTCGAGAAGGTGGGCGCTCAGGTGCTCAACTCGAACACGGCCGCCGAGGACCCGCGGATCGTGCGGCTGCTGGAGGACGAGCACAAGAAGGTGGTCGCGTACGTCAACCAGATCATCGGCACATCGACCGCCGCGATGACCACGGCCGCGGCGCCGTGGAAGGACGAGCCGATCATCGACCTGATCAGCCATGTGCAGGCGGAGACGGTGAAGGCGGCCCTGGCCGGCGGTCAGTACGCCGCGCTGCCGGTACTCTCCCAGGCCTCGTGCTTCTCCCGTACGGCGTCGATCCCGCAGGGGCAGGTGACGATCCGCGAGGCGGCCGCGCTCTACCCGTTCGAGAACACACTGGAGGCACGGCTGCTGACCGGCGCCCAGCTCAAGGACTATCTGGAGTACTCGGCCCGGTACTACGTGCAGACGGCGGCCGGGACGCCGGTGGACACGGCGAAGCTGACGAACGCCGACAGCATCCCGGACTACAACTACGACGCGGTCTACGGGGTGACCTACGAGATCGACATCGCCAAGCCGTCCGGATCACGGATCGTCAACCTGTCGTTCGACGGCAAGCCGGTCGATCCGGCGGCCCAGTTCGTGCTGGCGGTGAACAACTACCGGGCCAGCGGCGGCGGCGCCTTCCCGCATGTGGCCAAGGCCCAGCAGCTGTGGGCCAACTCGGATGAGATCCGCAACACGATCATCCAGTGGGCGCAGGCCAAGGGGACGATCGACCCGGCGGCCTTCGCCTCGGTGGGCTGGAAGCTGACCCGGGACGGCGTACCGGTGTTCTAGTTGTACTGCCCAGGGACGTTGGTCAACCTGGTGATGGGTGGTTTGCCGCCGGTTGCGGTGTGGGGGCGGTGGTGATTGTAGTGATGGAGCCAGGCC
>NZ_JBHXFA010000313.1:0-2880 GCF_042724175.1 Streptomyces sp. NPDC127084 | reverse complement strand
GTCCCGGCCCCCGCTACCCGCACCGCCCGGCCCGGCTGCCCGGCACCTGGACGCAGTGATGCCCCGCCCCCGGAAACGCCGCCGCCGCGAGGCGAAGCGGATACCGCCGCGCACGGACGCGGCCCTGCCCGAATACGACCGCAAGGCAGTACCCGACGGCCTGGTCACCCGGCGCCAGCTCCGGGACCTCGGCCTCAGCCCGGGCGGCCACGGCCCGGTCGCGGTCGTGCGCTGCAAGTACTGCTCCTACCGGCCCGACCGGGCATGCAACCACCCCACCAGGGGCTGGCTGTACCGGATCGACCTGGCGAAGCCGAAACTCCCGATGACCCTCGCCAAGGAAGCGGCGCTTGACAGGGCGATGGCCGCACGCCAGACCTGCCCGGGCCCGTGCGGCAGGCGGTACTTCCACTGCCTCCCCCTCAAGACCCTGGGGTCCTGCCTGGAGTGCCACGACGGCACGCCTGCCGACCCCTCCACGTACAGCACCCCCGTGGCCGGCCATCGCCTGGCCGCCTGACCCGGAAGGCCACTCAAGTGATCACCATGACGGACCTGTTCTGCGGCGGCGGAGGCAGCACCTGCGGCGCCCTGAAGGTCCCCGGTGTCCGCGTCGTCATCGCGGCCAACCACTCCCGGCACGCCATCGACACCCACCAGCACAACCACCCCGACACCGACCACGACTGCGCCGACATCTCCCAGGTCGTCCCCACCAAGTACCCCCGCACGGACATCCTGTGGGCGTCCCCGGAGTGCACCAACCACACCCGCGCCAAGGGCAAGCGGCGCGGCCACGGAGAGTTCACCAACGGCCTGTTCGCGACCGACGGCACCGACGAGACCGCGATCCGCTCCCGCGCGACCATGGGGGACGTCGCGCGGTTCGCCGAACACCACCGCTACCGGCTGATCATCGTCGAGAACGTGCCGGACGCCCGCTGGTGGGGACCAGAGGAAGCACCCGGCTACGCCTTCGACACCTGGGTGCGCAGCGTCGCGATGTGGGGTCCGTACGAGTACCGGATCGTCTACCTCGACTCCGCGCACGCCCACGCGGCAGGACCCGGCGCACGGTCCCGCCGCCCCCGCATGTATGTGATCTTCTGGCGCAAGGGCGAGCGGGCGCCGGACTTCGACAAGTGGCTGCGCCCCTACGGCACCTGCGACCGGCACGGGCCGGTACAACTGATCCAGTCGTGGAAGCGCACCAAGGTGTGCAGCCCCGAGCGCCCGTGGGGCGTGTACGGGATCAAGACCGGCCAGTACGTCTACCGCTGCCCGCACAGCGAGTGCCGCCACCAGGTCCTCGCCCCTCACACCCGGGCCGCCGCCGACGCGATCGACTTCACGCTGCCTGCCGAGACGATCGGCAACCGGCGCACGCCTCTCGTGGCGAACACCCTGCGGAAGATCCACGACGGGTGGACCAAGTACCGGCAGGCCGCCGCCAACGGCGGGCACCTGATCGAGCCGTACATGGTCGAGCTGCACGGCGGCGGATCCACGCACCGACCAGCCACCCAGCCCATGTCGACCCTGACCGCCGGCGGCCTCAACCACGGCATCGTCTACGCGGAGCGCGCCCCCTACGAACTGCTGCCGTACTACGGCACCAGCAAGACCCAGCCGGCCACCCTGCCCATGCCCACCCTCACCACCCGGGACCGGCACGGCCTGGTCGGCTACGCGACCAGCCTGGAGGCATGCCGGTACCGCATGATCCGTGTACCGGAAGCCGCACGGGCCATGGAGTTCCCCGACACCTTCGTCTTCCTCGGGGACCGGGACCAGATCATCGAGATGATCGGCAACGCCGTCAGCACGAACATCGGCCGCGACCTGGTCGGCATGGGCGACGAAGCACTGACCGGCGAATCCGCCGCCCTCACCCCGCCCGCGCTGCCGGGCGACCTCACGGTCGGCCTGACCGCCTGATGGACGCCGTCCTAGCTGCTCTGTGCACCCTGGCGGGCACGGTCGTCGGCGCGCTCGTACAGCACCTCGCCGACACCCGCCGCACCCAGGCCGCCGCCCTCGCCGCGCACCGCCAGGACGTCCGCGAGGCGGTGGTGGCCCTGGCGTCGGCACTGAGCGTGCACCGGGGCCACCTCTACACCCGCTGGGATCTCGCGCACAGCACGACCGCCGGCGAGACCGAGACGGCAGAAGCCCGCAGGGCGGCCCGCGCCTCCCGCGGCACGGTCACCGGCGCCCTGTACCGGCTGCGTGTGCTGAGCGCGGACCGCGAACTCCTGCGCGCCGCGACCGAAGCGGTCGGCGCGAGCTACGCCGTCAAGGCCAAGGGCGAGGACCTCACCACGGTCGCCGAACAGGACCTCGCAGAGCGCTACCGCCGGGCGCTCGCCGCCGACGACACCCTGCTCACCGCCTGCGCCACACGCCTGGCGCCGTGAACTGCTCCGCGACCACGACGACCCCGTTCCAAGGAGAACCCCTCATGCCGACCACTTCGGTCTCCGACTCCGCCATCGACAAGAACCTGGACGCCGCCTGCACGGCGGTCTCCGGCGAGATCGCCCGCACCGACGGCAAGGCCTCGCTGCTGCTCGCGTTCGACGGCGCGATCCTGGCCGGTCTCAGCGGACTCACCGACCGTCACCTGCCGGCCGTCACACAGGCCTGCGGCGCCGCCGCCGTACTCGCCCTGGCCGCGGCCGCCGTGCTGTTACTCCTGGTCGTCCGGCCCCGCCTGGGAGGAGGCGACCGCGCGTCGTTCCCGTACTGGGCACGCCTGACCACCAGCGAGGTCTACGAAAGCCTGATCCGCGACAGCCGTGCCGCCTGCATCCAGGCCCTGTCCGTCATCGCCGTACGGAAGTACCACCACCTGCGGCGCGCAGTCGACCTGAGCCTGAC
>NZ_JBHXFA010000312.1:0-2886 GCF_042724175.1 Streptomyces sp. NPDC127084 | reverse complement strand
GGTCAGCTCCGCTTCCGCTGGGCGAGGTACGCGTCCGGGAGCCGGGCGAACGACTCGAACATACGCTGTCCGTCCGCGCCCCCCCCCGCCCGCGAGCACCCCGGGCTCGCCGCGCCCTGCGCGCCGGGGGGGGCGCCCGCCCCCCCCCACCAGCTGTTATTGGTGTGTGGCCTGGTTACACCACGCGGCGGGGCCCCCCCGCCCCCGGGGGGGGGCCCCGGGCTGGGTGGCGACTCAGTACGTGCGCAGGCCCCCGCATGTCTGGGCGCGGCGCAGGAACGCGGTCCAGTGCCGCCAAGTGGGGTCACCCACTGGCATCTCGGCGACGTGCACGCTCGGGTGTGCCTCGTAGGTGGCCAGCGCGGCGCTGATCTCCGCCACGGTGACGAGGAAGCCGTCGTTGCCCACGAGCTTGTAGGCCGGGATACCGGCCGGCTCGGACTCCGCGGCGTCTCGTACGGCCTCGTAGGCAGCTTTGAACTCGGCGATCCGGTCCACCGTGCTCTGGTCGCGCTCGGTGCCGGGCTGGAAGTCTGCCGACGTCAGTCCATAGGCAGACAGGTCCGGCCAGGACGGCACGGGCGCGTCGGCGAGCATCCCGAAGTTGGCCATCGCGTCGAGGGTTCTCGGCATTGCGGTCCAGGCGATTCGGAAGTAGTTCTCGTCGCCTTCGGCGGGCTTGCCGTCGGGAGTCTGGATGAAGATGTCGTATCCCACTAGGTCTCTCCAAGAGGTCGGTGCTGTCCCGGCCCGGCGTGGTGCCGGGCCGGTGGTGTCAGCGGTGGGCGGCGTGCCGAGGGTGCTGTTCGCCGCAGGTGGTGCATCGCGGGAGCCGGGTGCGGGCCTCCCAGCGCAGTTCGCCAGCGGCGAGAACGGCGAGGCCCACGGCAGCGCCGACGGCGAACGCGAGTAGCGCGGTCACGACTGTCATCGCGTCACCGGCTCGTCGCGGGCCGGGCAGGGCTGCATGAGCTGCATGCAGGCCACCAGCACGGCCTGGGCGTCGTTGGTCTTCAGGGCGTTGTCCAGTGCGGACTGCACGTGGGCCCGGTCTTCGTCGTCCTGTACGTGCGCGATCACGCAGGTGCAGGGACGTCGAGTGGTCTTCCCGTCGCTCGGCTGGTCCGCGTCCGTTCCGGGCATCAGGCGCGCACCCGCCCGACATGGGCGACGTAGACGGTGGCGATCTCGCCGTTCAGCTCCCAGACGGTCAGCGGCCAGTCCATGCCACCCTGTTCGTGGACGCACCGCCAGCCCTGCTCGGCCAGTTCGTGGGTGGCAACGCCGTACTCCTTGACGGCTGCGTGACGGTCCTCGAAGGGGCCCTGGACGATCTGGCTGGTGCGCCGGTGGTCCTTCGTCACCCCGTCGAGCCGGACGGAGACGAGGTCGATGAGCTTGGGTGCGAGGCCGCGTTCCGCGACGAAGGCGGCGATGGCCTGGACGAGGGGGACGACGTTGTTGGCGTGTTGCGCGTGCGCCCCGTCCTCGGTGGAGTTGTAGACCATCTCATCGATCGTCGGTATGTCGTGGTGCGCGCGCCGGACGTGCCACCCCTCGGCCTCGGAGGGGTCGAGGGGCAGTTCCTCGACCGAGGAGATCCACAGGTGCGACCCGTCGATGAGTTCAGCGGTGATGCCGTACATGCCGCCGCTGATCTCGACGTCGGTGACGAGCGGGATGCGCCGCAGCGCGGTGATGATCGGCTCGTAGGCGTTCCACAGCTTGCGCCACAGCGGGTCGTTGCTGTTGCCGTGTACGGGCATGGGGGCCATCGGCGCGAGTTCGTTGCTCACGGGTCTTCTCCAAGAGGTCTTGTGCCGGTCGACAGTACAGCGTTGGTATCTATCTCGGAAGCAGGTTGTTGCACCTGGGCTAGCAGACAGGGGGCCTCCTGCTCTCCTCCCGCACCCCGCGGGCGATTGCGGTCAGTGCGGCCAGCTCGTCCGCGCGCCGCTCGGCGGCGGCGGCGATATGCCTCGCCTCATGAGCGAGGCTGCGCGCCTGCATGAGCGCGAAGTGGTTGACGCGGCCATCCAGGCGAGTCTCCGCGCCACCGATCTCCTGGAGGAGTTCGTCAACGATGCCGTCACGAACGTGCTCGGCGTGACCGAGACCGTCGAGTTCCCGCTCACACTCCGCCCGGTCCCGGAGGTCTGCGATGTCGATGAGCATGTCACCTACCCCTTCGGGGTCTTCGCGATAGAGGTCGGCGAGGGCGCGGATCTGCCGATGGGCGGCGGCGCTGCCGTCGAGCGCCAGCAGCCCCCCGCACTTGCGGCGCAGGATGGGCAGGTAGCTCATGTCGTCCTCCCGTTCCGAAGGGGCCTCCCCCCTTCCTTGTGGTTTTATTCTATATGCATTGGGCGGGATGTCCATATTTTGCAGGAAAATCTTTCGGGTGCCTAAGTTTCCTTCCGCTTACGGGCCTTGAACTCGCGGACGGCTTCCCGTGCAGCCCTCTGAGCGGTCTCCAGCGGCTCCGTGCGCTCCTGCGCCTGTCGCAGCCGGTCCGCCGCTTCCTCGTGCCAGCCCTCCCAGAACTGCCCGTTCGCCCGGTGCTCCGCCGCCTTGGCCTCCTCCCGCTCCTTCTGGCGGCCGGAGCGCGGATTCGTCCCGCAGCCGCGACAGGAGGCAGCAGGGCGCCCACGGTGCCTTGCGCAGCCCTCCCGAGCCGCCTCAGGGCCCGGCCGCTGGGTGTCTGCCAGAGGGGGCGAAGGCTCCCCTACGGCGCCAGCCGTGGGGGTAGGGGGGTAAGGAAGGGAAGAGGAAGGAACAGGCAAGGAAGGGGGTGCCCCCGGGCAACCCACAGGGTGCCCCCCCGGGTGACCACCCGGTGAGACCGCGGGTGGCCGCCGCCCGGCACCCCCCCCGGGGGGCCCGGGG
>NZ_JBHXFA010000311.1:0-2921 GCF_042724175.1 Streptomyces sp. NPDC127084 | reverse complement strand
GCCTTCGACAGCGGTGGCCCCGGGCTCCTTCCCGTCGCGGAGTGGTCCAGCCCTGTGCCGTTCGGCCGTTGCCCCCGCCTGCCGCATCCCCAGCGCGGGACGGGGCAAGCGCACTTAGTGTGGGCAGCGGAGCCAGGAGTTCACCACCTCCCGGGAAGGACGTACGGCGATGACCGACACCGGCGTCAATGTCAGCAAGGAACCGTCGGGGAGCGGCGGAGGCACGGCGAAACCGGGGGGCACGGCGGGAGGCGCGGGAACGCCCAAGCGGGGTGCCGTGGATCCGGCGGCCCGGGGACGCACCACCATCGCGGACGGGGTCGTCGAGAAGATCGCCGGACTGGCTGCCCGGGATGTGATCGGAGTCCACGCGATGGGCAGCGGGGCCTCCCGTACCTTCGGCGCCGTGCGCGACCGGGTGCCCGGAGCCGGAAGCCGCTCCGGTGCGGCCCGCGGGGTGAAGGCCGAGGTCGGCGAAGTGCAGACCGCCCTCGACCTGGAGATCGTCGTCGACTACGGGGTGTCGATCGGTGATGTGGCCAGAGCCGTCCGCGAGAACGTCATCGCGGCCGTGGAACGGATGACCGGCCTCGAAGTCGTGGAGGTCAACATCGCGGTGAGCGATGTGAAGCTGCCGGACGAGGAAGACGAAGAGCCAGAACCGCGCATCCAGTAGCGGAGTAGCGGAGCTCACGAGAGGAGCTCACGAATGAACATGGCGGTGGTCGGCCTGCTGGCCGGCATGGCGCTGGGCTTCGCCGGGTATTTCGGCGGCTTCGGGGCCTTCCTCCTGGTGGCCGCGCTCGGCGCGGTCGGGTTCGTCGCGGGGCGCTTCCTGGAGGGCGACCTCGAACCGGGCGCCTTCTTCCGGGGCCGCGAACACGGCGACCGGAGGTGATCCGGAGTGTCCGTGGACTCGGCCTCGCCTCCGACGGCGCCCATGCCGCCCCAGCGGATCGCACCGGCGGAACGCGGGGAGACGACGATCGCCGACCGGGTCGTCGCGAAGATCGCGGCACGGGCGGCGCGTGAGGCCCTGGGACGCGTGCCCGAAGGATGCGCGCCCCCGCACGCCGCGGTCGTCGTCCACCAGAACCACGCCCGTATCCGTATCAGTCTCGAACTCGACTACCCGTCCGACCTTGGCGCCCAGTGCGGCGCGGTGCGCCGCCGGGTGGCCGAAAGGGTGGCGGCACTGGCCGGGATGGAGGTCTCCGAAGTAGCCGTACAGGTCGAACGGCTGCACTCCGTCCATACCCGCCGGGCGGATCAGGGGAGGCTGAGGTGACCGCGTCCGCACCCGCGCCGGAGAGCGCGTCCGCACCCGCGCCCGCGAGGGCTGCGCGGTTCTGGTCCAAGCGGCGGGTTCCGTCCGGGTTGGTCGCCGCCCTGCTGACGGCGGGAGCGGGACTGCTGCTGTACGACATCGCCGCCGTAAGGGCCGAGCGGCCCGCTGGGGCATGGCGCCGCGCACTCGCCACCGAGTTGGAGCAGCGCCCCCTCGATGACGTCTGGGTCCTGGTGGGTGCGAGCGTCGCGGTGTTGCTCGGACTGTTGCTGATCGTGCTCGCCGTGACCCCCGGTCTGCGCGGGCTGCTGCCGATGCGTCGCCCGGCGGACGACACGGGACTGCGTGCGGGACTCGATCGCGACGCCGCGGCGCTCGCACTGCGCGACCGGGCCATGGAGGTGTCCGGTGTGCAGTCGGTACGGGTACGGATGCGACGGTCCCGCGTCAGCCTGCGGGCGGTGGCCCACTTCCGTGAGCTCGGCGAGGTGCGGAGCGATCTGGACATGGTGCTGGACGCCGGCATTCGGGAACTCGGCCTCGCGCGTCCTCCGGCGCCGTCCGTGCGGGTCCGACGACCCCCCAAGAAGGGGTGAGCCGGATGCCTCGCATGCTGCCTGCCGCCAACCGTGTGCTGCTGGGCCTCACCGGCCTGGTGCTGCTCGCCGCCGGGGGAGCGGTAGTCGCCGCCGCACTGGGCGCAGGGGTGCCTTCCTGGTGGCCCTGGTCCGGGCCGGACGATGTGCTGCTCACCCAGCGCGCCCGGCAGCACTGGCGTGCCGAGAGCTGGTGGTGGCCCACGGTGGTCGCGGCACTCGCGGCGATGCTGCTGCTGAGCCTGTGGTGGCTGCTGGCGCAGTTCCGCCGCTCGCGGCTGGCCGAGATCCTGGTCGAGAGCCCCGACGGAGAGGGCGCCCAGCTCAGGGGCCGCGCCCTGGAATCCGTACTGATCGGCGAGGCGGAGGACCTCGACGGCGTGGCCCGTGCCCAGATCGCCGTCCACGGCCGCCCCACGGCTCCCAAGGCTCGCGTCAGGCTGCTGCTGGAACCGTACGCGTCCCCCGTCGAGACCCTCCACCGTCTCGCGGCCGAGGCCCTGACCCACGCCCGCACATCCGCGGGCCTCGCGGCGCTGCCGGCGGAGGTCCGCCTCCGCGCGGAGAAGCACCACGCCAGGCGTGTGGTGTGAGTTCCGCTCCGCGTCGGCATGTGGCGTCGGGATGCGAGGTCGCGGAGGCACTGGTTCGCTGAGAGGTGCCCGCTCATCCGATGACGTATGAGGAGTGATCATGAGCGTTTCAGGTGAGGCAAGCGGACGCGTGCGCCAGATGCGCCAGAAGGCGGACGAACTGAAGCAGGCCGCGGAGCGCTCCTCCGACCCGG
This sequence comes from Streptomyces sp. NPDC127084, assembly GCF_042724175.1. Taxonomy (NCBI): domain Bacteria; kingdom Bacillati; phylum Actinomycetota; class Actinomycetes; order Kitasatosporales; family Streptomycetaceae; genus Streptomyces; species Streptomyces sp. NPDC127084. The sequence continues at coordinate 250 of NZ_JBHXFA010000311.1, read as the reverse complement.
AGGAGCGTCGCCGACTGGAGGAGAAGGCCCGAAAGCTGCGGGACCAGAGTGAACAGGAGAGCGCGATGGGGGCAGGGGACATATTCCCGGAGGTGTGACGCAAGGGGCCCCGTGGTGCCGGGTGTCCCTCCCTCGCCGCCGGTCTGGTGGGGGGGGGGGGGTGTGTGGGGTCGACGGGATCCCCCCCCACCCCGCGGTGGGGGGGCGGGGGGAGCGCCCGCCACAACCCCGGCGGGGGCGCGCGCGCGCG
>NZ_JBHXFA010000310.1:0-3022 GCF_042724175.1 Streptomyces sp. NPDC127084 | reverse complement strand
GCCTTCGGACTGCTCCTCCTGCTCGGCTACGCGTTCTCCTGGATCGGCGCCCTGATCGGCCTCTCGGTCCGTACTCCGGAGGCGGCCACCTCCGGCGGACTGATCTGGCTGTTCCCGGTCACCTTCATCTCGAACGCGTTCGTGGACTCCAGCCGGATGACCCCGTGGCTCCAGACGATCGCCGACTGGAACCCGTTCAGCGCCACCGTGCAGGCCTGCCGCGAGTTGTTCGGCAACCCGGGGGTCACGCAGTCCGGCGCCTGGCCGATGGAGCACCCCGTGGCCGCGTCGATCATCTACTCGGTGCTGATCGTGGTGCTGTTCCGCACGCTGGCGGTACGCAAATACCGCTCGGCGACCGCCTGAGACGCTGTACGCACAAGGCTCCCCGCACCTGGAGGAAAAGGGTGCGGGGAGCCTTCAGTGCGGTCCGCTCGCGCTGTTGACCAGCCGAGGCAGCTCAGCTCAGTTCAGCTCTGGTACGGCTTGGCCTCGACGATCCTGACCATGGCGGTCTTGCCGTTGGGCAGCTCGTACTCGGCGTCCTCGCCGACCTTCTTGCCGTTGACACCCGCGCCGAGGGGCGACTGCGGGGAGTACGTCGCGATATCGCCGGACGCGTACTCACGCGAGGCCAGCAGGAAGGTCTCGGTGTCGCTCTCGTCACCGTCGAAGGCGACGGTCACGACCATGCCGGGGGCCACCGTGCCGTCGTCCGCCGGGGCCTCGCCGACCTTCGCGTTCTCAAGGAGCTGGGTCAGCTGGCGCACACGGAGCTCCTGCTTTCCCTGCTCCTCCTTGGCCGCGTGGTACCCGCCGTTCTCCCGCAGGTCGCCCTCTTCGCGAGCCGCCTCGATCTTCTTGGCGATCTCGACCCGCGCGGGACCAGACAGGTACTCCAGCTCGGCCTTGAGCTGGTTGTACGCCTCCTGGGTGAGCCAGGTGACGTTCTCGCTGGTCTGGGTCACAGGTGCTCCTCGTAGGTACTGGGAATACAAAGCATCGCCCTAACCAGAAGCATGTGCCTTCAGGTGCGGGCGAAACCACGAGCCTAACAATCAGCGGGGGAAAGAGGGAGGACCAAAAGGCCTCAAGAATGCATCAATGCAGGTCAGCGGTGAGCAGGGGTGGGAGTCTCAGTCTTTCGGCCCGTTGTCGGCCGTACACCCCGTAAGCTCCGCGCTGGTCGCCCGCGCCGTCGTACGCACGGTGACCACCTCGTCGATACGCGTACCCGGAGCGTCGAACCGGACGTCCCTGCGGCCGACCTCGCCACCGTCGCGGCCACGGGAACGCAGCGTGCAGTAACCCTCGGTGCCCTCGCCCTTGCGGACTTCGAGATGGACCTCGACCCGGTCGTCCGCCGTCACATCCCACTTGATCAGCTCGGCGCTGATCTTCTGACCGCTGACGTAGTCGTATCCGAACCAGCCCACCAGCGTGAGCAGGCCCACACCGAGCACCGCCCCCACGATCTTGAGCTTACGGTCCGCGCGCTCGTCCGCCGGGCGGCCGTAACGGCCACCGGGCACCTGCGGGCGCACCGTGGTCATGGATCGTCCTCCGGATTCGGCGGGAGTCGGCGGTGGATCAACGAAAATCTCACAGGAGCCGGAATTTTTCCGCCCCTCGATTCCGTCACTATAGAAGCCCGTCATCCGCCTGCGACTGCCGCCCTGCGCCGGGGTCGTTGTGGGGGGCACGACAATTTTGAGGCAATACCGAGGACCGAGGATCGAGTCTTGACTGAGCAGCTGCGACTGATGGCCGTCCACGCGCACCCCGACGACGAGTCGAGCAAGGGTGCGGCGACGATGGCCAAGTATGTGTCCGAGGGGGTGGACGTGCTGGTCGTCACCTGCACGGGGGGCGAGCGCGGCTCCATCCTCAATCCGAAGCTCCAGGGCGACAAGTACATCGAGGAGAACATCCACGAAGTGCGCCGCAAGGAGATGGACGAAGCCCGCGAGATCCTCGGAGTCAAGCAGGAGTGGCTCGGCTTCGTCGACTCCGGCCTCCCGGAGGGCGACCCGCTGCCGCCGCTGCCGGACGGCTGCTTCGCGCTGGAGGACGTGGACAAGGCGGCCGGCGAGCTGGTGCGCAAGATCCGCGCCTTCCGCCCGCAGGTCATCACGACGTACGACGAGAACGGCGGCTACCCGCACCCCGACCACATCATGACCCACAAGATCACGATGGTGGCCTTCGAGGGCGCGGCGGACACCGAGAAGTACCCCGAATCCGAGTACGGCGACTCCTTCCAGCCCCAGAAGCTCTACTACAACCAGGGCTTCAACCGCCCGCGCACGGTGGCCCTGCACGAGGCACTCATCGCGCGCGGCATGGACTCCCCGTACGGGGAGTGGCTGGAGCGCTGGAAGGAGTTCCAGCGCGCGGAGCGGACACTGACGACGTACGTCCCGTGCGCTGACTTCTTCGAGACCCGGGACAGGGCACTGATCGCCCACGCGACGCAGATCGACCCGGAGGGCGGCTGGTTCCGCGTGCCCATGGCGATCCAGACGGAGATCTGGCCCACGGAGGAGTACGAGCTCGCCAGGTCCCTGGTCGATACCTCCCTCCCCGAGAGCGACCTCTTCGCGGGCATCCGCGACAATGCCTGACATGAGCGCAAGCGCAAACCTCGCCCTGACGCACCTCGCCCCGCTCGCGGCGCAGGAGCTGGACAAGAACAAGGTGACCCCCGGCGTCCTCGGTTTCATCGTCTTCGCGGCACTCGCGGTGGGCGTGTGGATGCTGATGAAGTCCATGAACCGCCACCTGGGCCGTGTGCACTTCGACGACCCCGCGGCCACCGCCGCCGAGGGCACGGCAGGCCCTGGGTCCGGAACCAAGGAGTAGCCGAGCCCTGCCCCAAGCCCTTGGGCCCGGCCGGGAGGCCTGGAATGCCGAAGCGGGGGGGGCGCGCCCGGGCGGCGCGGGGGGGGGGGGCCGGGCGGGGGGGGGCGGGGGGGGGGCGCGGGGGCGCGCGCACCCCCCCCCCCGCGCGCGCGCGCGCGCC
>NZ_JBHXFA010000309.1:0-3039 GCF_042724175.1 Streptomyces sp. NPDC127084 | reverse complement strand
CTTCGGCTACCTCACCCCAGCCGAGACCAGGCAGCGGCATCAGCACACCCTCGCAGCATAACGATCACGTGTCCGAGATCACGGGGAAACTTCACCGAGGCGACGCGTTGACAGCCCTGGTCGCCGTGCTCACCGGGCCTCCCTGGCGAAGAGCACGTCCAGCGTTCGCGGGTCGTAGCCGGGAGCCGGCGTCGGCTCTTGCCGCGCCGCAGCCTGCCGCGTCTGCTCGGCATGGTGGGCGAGCACCCTCCTGATCACGTCCTCTTTCCGGGGTGTCAGGTAGATCTGCGTCGTGGTCAGCAGCGCGTGGCCGAGGACCAGCTGCACGTCAGTCAGCGGAAGCATCGGATCCTCCGCCATCCGGTAGGCCGCGGTGTGCCGCAGAGCGTGCAGCGTGGCCGAGGTGCCAGCCGCGGCGTTCACCCGCTCGAACATCCGATGTGCGGCGTGGTATATCAGCGGACGCATCGGCCGCCGCAACGTCCACCACAGGGGAAGCCTGCGCCCCTTCGGGATCAGCCCCTCCATCTCGACCTGGTATAGCCGCAACCACACGAATGCGTCCGTGGACGCCGGGAGCTCGGCGACCTCGCCGGTGCCCTTGCGGACCACCGATACCAGCTGCCGACCCGGATCGACCCCGCCCTGCGTCGTCGACAGCAGCTCCGAGGCCCTGGCGCCGGTGGACACGTAGAACGCGACCAGCGCCCGGTCCCGGTGAGACGGCAGCCGCGCGAAGATCTCGTTGAACTCCTCGTCCGGGATAGACCGGGGAACACGTTTGGGCACCCGTGGCCGGTAGAGCCCGGCCCGCTCCTTGCGGAACGGCTCCATCGGGTTGTGATGCGCGTTCGGCCGGCTTCCGCGGCGGGATCGGTCGAGGGGGAACGGGTTGATCAGGATCGGGCCGCTGCTGATCCCGAGGTGGAAGTCGTAGAAGCAGCGCAGCACTGTCTCGTTATGTGCTCGCACCGAGGCCGCGAACGGAACCCCGGACGGCTTCATCACCGCAGCATCCTCGCCGTGGCGCCAATGCGGGCGGACTGGCTTGCCGGCGATCAGCAGCCATCTGCAGAAGTCCCGTGCCTCCACGCGCGTCGCGCGGTCCCACGAGATGCCAATCGCCCACAGGAACCGGAACCACCGCAGTAGGTCCATCCCGTAGGAGCGAACTGTTGCCGCGCTGCGGCCGGCTGCTTGCAGATCACGGAAGTACGCGCTCACCGCCTCGACTGGAACCCCGTCGCAGTCAAGCAGGCGATACGGCTCCCACGGATCGCCGGTCGCTGCGAGCGAGCCCACCGGCGGAACCGCCAGGGACGCGAGATCCCGCTGCGACACCTCGTCTGTCGTCACGGGCAGCGACCGTAGAGCAACGAGCCTCGATATGTCCTCTGAACTGCGAAAACAGCTACCTTAGTTCAGTCAACATGAGGATGTCCGGCCCGACCGTCGCACTCGACCAGCGGGCCAGCACGAACGGCGTCTTCGGCAGCGGCAGCAGGGTGCCGGCCTCGACGGCCTCGAACACCGACAGCGGGGACGCGCCAGCCAGCGGCCGGCACTGCCTGCGTCCGGCGACCTCGCTCGACCAGCGGACCGCGTCGGCCTGCATGTGCTCGAGGGAGACGAACTCCCGCCCCCGCCACCACGAGTCCCTTATATAGGGCATCGGGCGCTCGACCCTGGGTTTGTCTTTTGGCCGGCCGGCTCGAGCCGGGTCCACCAACGTGCCGTAGTGGCTGGCGAGTTCGGCATACGCCTTGTTGATTTTGGGGTCGTAGAGGTCAGGCTTGTCGACCCCGGTGCGCAGGTTGTCCGGGACGAGCCGCTGGGTGACACCGCCGAAGAACGTGAAGGCTTCGACGTGGGCCTCGGTCCAGGCATGCTGGTCCAGACGGATGACCGGGCGGACGAACATGTGCCGTGAGCAGGCCAGGATCATCACGAAGGCCCAGATCCGGTGCCGTGTCCCGCTGCGGGGGTTGGTCCACTGGGCGAGGAAGCCGTAGTCGATCTGGGCCTCCAGCCCCGGCTCGACCTCGTCGCGCAGGACGGTGACCTGCGATCTTCTCGTCTCCTCGGGCAGCGTCGCCGCTATCCACCGCCGCAAACTGGACACCGACACGGTCAGCCCGTGTTCGTCTCGCAGGCGTTGGTGGATCGTGGAGACGGTCACCGTCCCCAGCAGGCTCTTGATGTAATCGCCGTGCTTGTCGATCTCGGGCCAGGTCACCTGCCGCAGCCGCCTGTCAGCGAGCTCGGGGAACCAGCCCTTGATCAGCCCGGCCCAGTCCTGCTCGGTCATCGCCGGGCCGCCCGGACTCATCCCGGCTGCCTCCGCAGGGGCCAGGTACTTCCTGATCGTCTTGCGGTCCACTCCCAGCGACGTGGCCAGCTCGCTCTTGGAACGGCCCGCATACCAGTGGACGTAGATCTCGGTCACATCGACCACGTTGAACATTCTCTTGCCATCGCGCGCTTCCCTCGACCTCGAACCACTGATCGAGGAAGCGTCCGTCGTCTCGACGGCCAGGACTATGACCCCCGCCACCCGTCGTCCCCATGGGGAATTACGTGACCGCGGGGGTGGGGAATTACGTGACGCGGGACCCGCTCCACCTGGGGAATTTCGTGATCGTCGACACGATCTCCCGCATCGCGTACTTCCCCTGATGCCCGCTGACCGACGGATGCCGGGCCTTCCACGCCGTGATCACGGGTTCCACGAGCTCCCACTGCTCGTCGGCGAGATCGCTCGGGTACGGCTTGCGCATGCTCATGCCACAACCCAAGCGAACCTCGAACTCCTGACCGACAGCGATGCCCCCACGTCACACCATCGAGCGATGGCAAGACCGACGAAACGCCACATCCCGCACTCTGAGATTACCCACCCGGCCCCACAGCGTTCCACCAAACGGTTGATATCGAGGCGGTCGCCGCGTTGGGCGCCGAGGGTGCCGCCAAGGTCCCCCAAACCCCCTGCGTGAGCCCACCGGCCGCCCCATTGCCGAGAGGTCGGCCGCGCTTCCGGGA
>NZ_JBHXFA010000308.1:0-3060 GCF_042724175.1 Streptomyces sp. NPDC127084 | reverse complement strand
GACGAGGTACCCAACAACACAGCCGACGACAACAACGAAGCCGTTCAAGGGGTTGATGTACAGATGCACGGGGGCCCTTTGGTCCATGGACCCACGCCAATGAGGCGATGTTTGCTGGCTGGGTCCTTATCAGCGGGGGAAGCCCATCCGTCTACTCATTGACCGCCGGAACTCGTTCAATGTGGCGTCCGTCACAGTCGGTGGGCTTTTTTTTAAGCCAGCCCCGCAGTCGCCGTCACCCAAGACCGGGCGTCGAAACAGCCTGCTTCACGAACTTGACGCCCCATCATACGACACGGCTGTCGTCGACAGCGCGCCTCTCCCCCTGTACCCAGAGCCTGCAACACGCCGAACCTTGCCGGACGGGGATCGTTGGCAGGACATGCCGACACACGCCCGGCCGGCCGATGCCGACCAGATCGCCGGAGAGACCGCCGCCGTGGACCTGGTCCTCGCCTACCTCACCCACACCGTGCCCGCCGCGCCGGCGCTCTCCCCGCTCGCCGCCGACTACATGGAGCAGCAGGCGTCCGGGCTGCTGACGGGTGCGGTCATGCTGGATCCCGACTTCTCCCTGAACCGGCGCGCGCTCATGCCGCCCGCCGGGCTCGCGTGGCTGGAGAGCGTGCCGATGTGCGAAACGATCGCCGCGGCCGTCCATGCACTCGCCGGAGACGGCGGTGACCGGCTCTCCCTCCTGGCTCAGGAGGAACGGCTCATGGCCCTGGCCATCTCCACCGCCGCCCGCCTGGTCGCCCTCTACCAACCCGACGAAGCCCTGCGGCGGCTGCACGAGGTCCGCGACGTCGTATCCCGTCCCTGAACACACGGCATTACCGGCTTGCCGTCTCCCGGCCGGCTCCGACGCGCGCCGCCGGACAACACCCTGTGCGTGACGGACAGCCGTCACGCGGTGACGCCTACGGCAACGGCCGTCTGAACGCGTCAGGCGGGCGTTTCCCTCCGTAGCCGCCACGCCCGGGTACGGCACTTCGGCGAGCAGTACACGGAATCCGTCCGCTTGCGGACGGAGACGGACACCCCGACAGCGTCCCGCCCTGGCACGTGTGGTGGAAGGAACCTCCGGATTCCTGCCTCTGGAGTCGGGGGCAGCAGTGCCGAGGGCGTCAGTGCCCCGACTGGGTGATGCCGTCGGCGAGTTGCCCCACTACGTTCAAGATTCCCTGCCCGAAGGCGGTCGGGGCGACCAGCACTCCGAACACCAACACGATGAGCACGGTGAGTTGTTCATCGGTCCGCTTCCGCGCCTCGGTACGGCGACGGAGTCTCAGAACGATGATGACCGCCAGAAGCACAGCCACGTTGATCGACAGCACCATGAGAGCCCCCTCCTCTGAATGCACCTGGTTCAGATGTAGCGAGCGAGGGCAGTACGAGCAGCTCAGGGACCAGTAGATGGCAACAAAACAGGTGTAGTTCGGCCGGATCGGCAGGGTTGCGCACAACGGCGTGACCGCGTTCGGTCTCACCCCGTCTACAGCACTGAGGCCCGGCGCCCGCTCACCGCAGGACTCCGGGCCTGTCCACATGTCAGCCGGACACCGGCCTGAGCATCATCGAGTGAGCGATGTTCGAACGATTCCTTCCAAATTTGGAAGGCCTCTCGAAGGGGCCAGTGGCACCTACACACCCGTCTCCAGAGACGTCAGCGTCACGTTCTGGGCGCAAGGGACGTCGCACATCCTGATCAGGGGGGTGGGTAGATACTCTTCCGTCGTGACACGGTCGGACGATGTGGCGGGTACGGGATGAGCGAAACCATCGCGGTGTACAGCGAGAAGGGCGGCGTGGGCAAGAGCGCCCTGGCCGCCGGGCTGACCGCTGCGGCACGCAAACGCGGCCGTCCTGTGGTCGGCGGAGATCTCGACCCGCGGGGAACGCTCACGGCAGAGGTCGGAATCGGGACTACACCGGATTTCACCATGAACGACCTGTTGGCCACTGACCCTCAAGGTGAGGCCGGGCTCGCAGGTGATGCGCTGGCTGCGGCCTCCGACGCGTGGTCGGGGGTGCGGATGATCGCGGCTGAGCGGGCTCTCGCCAACCGGGAGACGGACAACCTCGCGATCGGCCTGGAGTTCAGGCTGCGTCTCGGTCTCCAGGGAGTGCTGGGGGACGATGGTGTCGGCATCCTGGATCTCCCTCCGCGCGCCGGCGGAAAGCTCGTCACAGCGGGACTGGTCGCGGCCAGCGCAGTGGTGATCCCTGCGACGTTGGACGAAGACGGCCGGATCGGTACGGAAGAGGCCCTGAGCACTATCAAGCTCGTGCAGACCCTCGGCATGAACCCGAACCTGCGAGTGGTCGGAATCATCCCGTCGATCGTGCCGGGCGGACCCAACACGCTCCGGGACGCCATAGAGGACTTCTTCGTCGAGAAGTACGGCGACCTGTATCGGAAGGATCTGTCGATCCCCCGTCACACGGTGCGTCAGCAGACCCGGTACGCGTGCGTCCCGATCACCAGCGCGCCGGGCAAAGAGGCCAAGACGCTCGCCGACGTGTACGACAACATCCTTACTGCGGCTGGAGTTGAGAAGTGACCCGCAACAAGCTGGTCCAGGCGGGAACAAGCCGGCTGCAGAAGGCCGCCGACTCCAAGGTCGACCCGGCGGTGCCGGCAGAGCTCCAAGCGGCTGCGGCAGTAGTCGCTCAGCCCAGCGCGTTCGCGGGCGGCCGGGTCCTGGGGGCGGACGATGTGACCGGCACGCCTGAGGAGCAGTTGGCGTACGTCACGGAGCAGTTGCGGGAGATCGACACCCTGGGACGCAGGGCGGAGGACTTCACGACCCTGAACAAGGGCGCGCTCCTGGAAGTGGCGCAGGAGCGGGATCTGCATGTGGTGGCCGGCCACTCCAACTTCGGAGTATGGGCGGGTGAGATCTTGGACGTGGAGCCGAACTACGTGTTCGAGCTGCTGACGGACGCGCGCCGCATCCGCTCTCTGGCCCTGCTGGGTGAGGATGCCGCGCAGTATCTGACCCGAGCGTCCGCGCGGAAGGTGATGGCGGAGGTAGTCGAGCAGCAGGGCCTCGAGGC
>NZ_JBHXFA010000307.1:0-3070 GCF_042724175.1 Streptomyces sp. NPDC127084 | reverse complement strand
GCCGACGGCTTCAACTTCATCGAGACCTTCTACAACCGCCGCCGCCTGCGCAAGCACAAGACCTTCGGCTACCTCACCCCAGCCGAGACCAGACAACAGCACCAACACACCCTCGCGGCATAACGAACGAGTGTCCGAGATCACGGGGAAACTTCAGGATTTTGCAGCAGCCCTGCAATACGGGACCCCGGCTTTGAGCGCCACGCTCTGTGCTGCTTCTACGTACCAAGTACGTAGTTTCCCCGTGGTGATGCCCCCAACATTCCCCGCAAACTGCTGGCGTGGTACCACGCCAGCAGGAGATCGCTGGACCCCTGATATGTAATCGAACGCGACGGGCGTCGGCAGCTGCAGAAACGGACTTGCTCGTTTCCGCTGGCTACCGCCCGTCTTGCCCGATAGCGCGCGGCTTTTCGCTCCTCCGCCTCGTCACACAGGCCAGACGACCGGAGGTAAGAAGATTTGACGCCTGCGCGAATACGTAAGACACCCGATAAAACGCTACGGGGATAAATGACTGCACAGACTATACCCATACACCTACTGAAAAGCGAAAGGACCGAAAAGAAAGGGATGGTCGCCAAAGCCCGCATCGGCCTGGCTGCCGCACTGACGAAAATTTCCTGGACTGGATGGACGCGAGTCGCTATCGAAATCAAAAAAGCATACCTGGGCACCCTGATGACCCGATCGCCCCACTGCCGCTCAGCACCGCTACACCGCTCGAATAGATCCGACTTTCTGGCGATCACAAAAAGAGCAGGGAAAGAAAGGCCAAAAGGGCTGAAAAAGAATAAAAGCGTGTCTCACGTGGAGAGTTGAAGTGGGAGCCCTTTCGCTCGTATCGGATGGTGAGGCGTCGGTAGTCGAACAGCCAGGCGATGGAACTCTCGGTCTTCCAGCGGTATCGGCTGAGCCGTTCGCCGGACTCGATGCCCGGCTGGGCGATGCGCGGGATCAGGCCCCGTTCACGCAGCCATGCAACATGGTCGGCGGAGAAGTACGCCTTATCGGCACGGAGTTTGACCGGGCGGCGCCGACGGGGTCCGCGCCGGGAGCGGACGGCGGGTATGCCGCGAATCAGTGGCTTGAGGGCGAGGCTGTCGTGCATGTTCGCGCCGGACACCGCGACAGCGAGCGGGAGGCCCTGAGCGTCGGACAGGACGTGCAGTTTGCTGCCCTTCTTGCCCCGAGCGACCGGGTTCGGCCCGGTCAGCGGACCCCCCTTTTCGCCCGCACAGACGCGGCGTCGACGATCGCTGAGGTCCAGTCGAGCTCATTCCGGGCGCCGAGCTCGTCCAGGACGGCCCGGTTCAATCGGCGCCACAGCCCCGCCTTGGTCCAGGCAGTGAACCGGCGGTGTGCCGTCGCGGGCGACACCCTGAAAGTCTCCGGCAGATGCCGCCAGGCGCACCCGCTGGTCAGCACGTACACCACCGCCGTGAGCACGGCCCGCTCGTCCAGCGGCGCGGTCCCACCGCCCTGCGGGCGCGAGTTGAACGACGGCAGCAACGGGGCGACCAGTTCCCACAAACCATCAGGAACCAGCCGCTGCGACAGATCAGCACCCACGAAGAGACATCATGCCGCAGCTCACCACATCGCCACGTGAGACAACCTCTAACGCCCCATAAAGGATCGAAACCCTCCTCCATTAAATTCGAAACGACAATGGCTGCTTCGAAATATATTCGAATCGAGCATGCCGGTTTCAGGAAGAACACGTCATGAAGGCCGATCAGAGTTCCACGATCTACGAGGCGCTCGTCTTCAATTCGTATCAGGGCTACTTCGACCGCCGATATTTTAACGAATGGCATGGTGCGCTGGACTGGCTGCACTGGCAATTCTGTACCGATTGCCGCGGCGTGTTCGACCGGGCCATCGTCCTCAGGCTAAGCATGGATTCTCATGGATTCGTCCAGTGCGCGGGGCGCGTAAAGTTCCGAGCCGAAGACCTCGACTGACCCAATGGGCGGCAGGAGAAGTAAACGGACGCTGGGCGCAGGCCTATATCGGTCACGAACTGCAATGTGCACCGGGTGTGCCAATTTAACGGCTGATCTTGATTGTTGATGGTCAGTTGTTGCTCGGGGTCAGGCGGCCTTCGAGGCGATCTGGAACGCGTTCAGCGGTGCTTTCCAGCGCATGGTCCAACCTTTTGCGGCCCATGCCCGTCGGATCCAAGCTCATCAGCGCCATGTAGATGCACTTGAGGGCGGCGGCCTCGTTGGGGAAATGTCCGCGGGCACGGACGGCCTTGCGGACGCGGGCGTTGACGCTCTCGATCGCGTTCGTGCTGCAGATGACCTTGCGTATCTCGACGTCGAAGAAGAGGAACGGCACGAACTCGGCCCAGGCGTCCGACCACAGCTTCACGATCGCCGGATACTTCCGGCCCCACGCTTCCCGGAACTTCAAGAACCGCTCCGTCGCCGCGTCCTCGCTGGGCGCGGTGTAGACGGGCTTGAGGGCCTTGGCGACCTTGTCCCAGTCCTGACGGGCCGTGTATCGGAACGAGTTCCGCAGCAGGTGAACCACGCACGTCTGGACAATCGTGCGAGGCCAGACGGTCTCCACGGCCTCGGGAAGGCCCCTGAGCCCGTCGCAGACCAGCATCAGCGCGTCGTCCAGGCCGCGGTTCTTCAGCTCGGTGAACACGTGCAGCCAGTACTTGGCTCCCTCGCCGCCGTCGCTGGCCCAGATGCCGAGGATGTCGCGGGTGTCGTCCACGGTCACGGCCATCACCACGTATATCGGACGGTTCGCGACCTGCCCGTCCCTGATCTTGACGTTGATGGCGTCCACGAACAGGACCGGGTAGACGCGGTCCAGCGGCCGGTTCTGCCATTCGGCCATGCCGTCCATCACCTTGTCCGGTGATGGTGGAGATGGTCTGCTTGGACACCTCGGCGCCGTACACCTCAGCGAGATAAGCGGAGATCTCCCCGTGAGTGAGGCCCTTCGCGGACAAGGACAGCACCATCTAATAGCTCACCGGTGGGCCCGAGCGTTAGAACGCAAGGCTCTATCGACTCCGTGTGATGCAGGCCTGGCCCTGTTCCGGGAC
>NZ_JBHXFA010000306.1:2955-3348 GCF_042724175.1 Streptomyces sp. NPDC127084 | reverse complement strand
GTGTGTGTGGGGGCACCCGCCAATCCCCCCGCCGGCGGGGCGCGCCTCAGGTCCACGCCCCGCCCCCGCGGCGTCCCCTCGTGGGAGGTACTACCGCGGCTGCGGCGACCATTCTGATCCTCGCCTTCCTCTTCGGGCTTGGTGATGGTCAGAACGCCAAAGTCGATGGCGGTGATCCGAGTCCGACGCCGGTCACACAGCACTCGGGCTCTGGCATCGTCGGTCCTGCTCAGTCGCCGGCGGGTGTGCGCTGATACAGAGAACACCGCGCCGTAGGGCCTCGACCACGGCCCCGACCATGGCGGTGACGTGCTGGAGTGGTCGGGGCGCCGCGTCGCACCGGGGGTGGGCCCCGAGAAGGGGGGGGGCGGGGGTTGTTTGGGGCAGGGAGTT
>NZ_JBHXFA010000306.1:0-2945 GCF_042724175.1 Streptomyces sp. NPDC127084 | reverse complement strand
CCGCCCCCCCGCGCCCCGCCGCGGGCGGCGGGGGGGGGGGGGGGGGGGCCCCCCCGCTCGCCCCGGGGGTGCCCCCCGAGCGGGGGCGCCGCGGTGGTGGATCGGGCCCGTCAGGGCGGCGGTTCGGAGGGTTCGTCCGGTGTCTGGCGCTGTGTGTCCGGACCGGCAGGGACGGCGGCCGGTACGACTGGTGCGTCTTTCAGGATGCGGAGCATTTCCAGCGCGGTAGCGGGGTCGGTGTCGGCTAGGGCGCACGCCGTGTCTGTGACCTTGTCAGACCTGCGGCTGTCGGCCCATACCCGTCGCGCTCCGGCGATGCCGTTCGGGAACAGGGCCGGGATGGCGTACTTGATCACCAGGTAGGCGAGGCCCGCCGCGATGACTCCTCCGGAGACGTTGGCGAGTGCGGAAGCGCTGGTGAGGGCGGCGAGGGTCTTGGTGATCTGAGAGGTGGTCGGCACGGCGGGCTCCGGGTTCTGGTCAGGGTTCTTTCACCCCTTGGTGCGGAGGGGTGGGGCAGGACAGCGACAGGGGCGGCGGGACATCTTTGGTCGGCACTCTGACCGGGGCGGGGGCTAGCGGCGCAACTCTCGGCGAGGAGAGGAACATTGCCACTGCTGTGGAGTCCTGATGGAAGCGTTGACCTGCGATTTTCTGTCAGGACGCCACTTGCCTTCGCGGAACCCCTTCCGGTGGGGGTTGTCAGATGTCTGCGCCGTGCTCTACACCCCGCCTCTCTTAGCTGCGCAAGTGGTTACACCTGAGTCATGGGGGAATCCGGCCCGGATGTGACGTGCGACTTCCCTGCCACGGTCACGGCCGGGACGGCGCGTGCCCACTGCGCACCCTGCGCACGATCGGAGGCTTGCCCATCCGGTCTTCCGCAGTCGGCGGGCAAGCCCTCCGATCTCCCTACCGTCTCCCCTACCGATCCCCCTACCAGGTCCCCTACCGGCACGTGTTGTAGTCTGCGCATGGTTTTCGCTGGTCAGCCCCCTTGACCAGTCCCGACCACGGCTCCCGACAACCCCTTTTCCTCTCCTCCTGCACCTGGCCTTGTGTGTGTTGTCTGTGGTGGGTGGCAGGCTGGCGGTGTCGTGATCAGAGGGTCCGGGGCCGCTCGAGGGCGGGCGTCCCGGCGCGGCCGGTCCGCCGTTCCCGGACGCCGGGTCAGCGCCGGGGTGGGAGTCGAGTGGAGGAGGGGCGAGCGGGTGGGTGGTTCGCAGACGTATCCGTACGGGTCGACGACTGCGGTGCGCGGTCATGTGCTGGTCGCGCTGGGGGTGTTGAAGGTGGCGAGCGCGGACCAGGTGCGCCGCCTGACGTGCCCCGGGCACAAGGACAGCAAGAGCGTGCGCAACGCCTGCCTGGACCTCGCCCGGCACGGCCTGGTCCTCTCGGAGGGCAGCGCCCGTGACGGGCAGAAGCTGTGGGGCCTGACCCCGCTCGGTCTCGCCGCGGCGGCCGAAGTCCTCGGACGGCCTCTCGCGGAGATGGGCGGCACCGCGCGCGGCGCGGCCCGCTCGGGGGCCCCGCACGCGATGGCGGTCAACGAGACCGTCATCGCGGTCACCGGCACCCAGCCCGAACCCACCCGGCCGGTCCCCCGCACCGCCCCGCCCTCGCCGCAGACGCCGGCGCCCGCGGTGCGTCCGGTGCCGCCGGGGATCGGCTCGCCCGTCGCCTGGTCGACGGAGGTGGTCCACAACCTGCCCGGCGCTGCCCGCACCCGTGCCTCCGTGCGGGCCGACATCGTGCTGCGCGCCCCGGAGGCAGGCCTGCCGGTCCTCCTGGTCGAGGTCGACCGGTGCACGGAGGCCGACGAGGTCCTGGCCGCGAAGTTCGCCCGCTACCACCAGTTCTTCCGGCTGAAGACGAAAGACGCCTCCGGCCGCGCCGCCCCGGCATGGCAGAGCCTGTACCCGCCGACCGGACGCGAGGGCCACCCGCCAGTCGCCGTCGTGTTCGACCCCGGCACCCGGCTGGGGGAGCAGGCACTGAAGAACCGGATGAACCGCGTCATGAACCTGACCCGCATCAACTGGTCAGGCCAGTACGAGAACATGGGCGGTTCCTCCGGCGAGGAACGCGGGGACGGCTACTACAACTTCGGCGACGCGATCCCGCTGCTGTTCACCACCCTGCCCCGGCTCCGGGAGGACGGTCCGCTCGCGGCGGTGTGGTGGCGCTGCGGCCACGGCCAGTGGGAGACCCTGCCCGACGCCCTGGCCAACCCCCAGGACCGCGATGCCTGGTACCGGCGGGATGAGGAACGCCGACTGCGGCGCGACGAGCAGGACAGGCAACGGCGGGAGGCGGCTCAGGCCACGGCATGGGACCGGCCCCGCACCGACACGACGGTGCCCCAACCCCCGCCCGCTCCGCCCGCCGCCGTACCGCCGCCGTGCGAGCGCTGCGGCCGTCCCCTCACGTCCTCGTACGACCACTCCGACGCTCCCGGGCCGGACGGACGCCACTGCGCCGACTGCCGCACCGACCTGGCGCGTCAGCCCGCAACCAAGCTCCGGCAGGCCCTGTTCGGCGCCCGCCCCAAGTAGTCCCGGGAACGCCCCGGGCGCGCTGCCGTCTTGCTCTACATCCGCGCGGCGGGGTCGGTGTCCACGCGGTCCCACAGCCGTTGCAGCTCCTGCAGCAGTCCGTCCATGTCGGTGGAGTGGGCGGAGGTTTCCGCGACCGGGGCGGTGGGCGTGCCGTCGGGCCGTATGGTGCCGGCGTGCAGCAGTACGACGTCGCCGTGCCCGTACGTCGCCGGCTGCGCGGGCACGGCGGTCACTCCGAGCCAGCGCTGTTCCTCGTGGACCATCAGGCGGGCCTGTCCGTCGAAGGACTGCGGGGTGCAGGACCAGCCGCGGATTTCGGCGATCCGCGCGGCCAGCTCGTACGCCGTCATCGATTCCATGTCCGGCACTGTAAGCGGCATGCAG
>NZ_JBHXFA010000305.1:0-3391 GCF_042724175.1 Streptomyces sp. NPDC127084 | reverse complement strand
CACGCCGTGAAAAGAGGGTGTGTGTCACACCGGTCGGCGGTTCCCGCCGCGTGCCCGCCAGCCCTATCGTCATGGTCATGTTCGCCGCCTACGCCGCACGCATCGATCGTGACCAGCCGCTGACCGGACTCGAACTGGGCGAACGCCCGGCGCCCGACGTGCCCCCGGGCTGGACGGTCGTGAACGTCAAGGCCGCTTCCCTCAACCACCACGACCTGTGGTCGCTGCGGGGCGTGGGCCTGTCCGAGGACAAGCTCCCGATGATCCTCGGCTGCGATGCCGCGGGCATCGACCCGGACGGCAACGAGGTCGTGATCCACTCCGTGATCGGCCAGACCGGTCACGGCGTCGGCCCGAACGAGCCCCGCTCGATCCTGACCGAGCGCTACCAGGGGACCTTCGCCGAACAGGTGGCCGTACCGGCCTGGAACGTACTGCCCAAGCCGAAGGGGCTCTCCTTCGAGGAGGCCGCCTGTCTGCCGACCGCCTGGCTGACGGCGTACCGCATGCTCTTCACCAACGCGGGGGTACGCCCGGGCGACTCGGTGCTCGTCCAGGGCGCGGGCGGCGGCGTCGCCACCGCGGCGATCGTGCTCGGCAAGGCGGCCGGACTGCGCGTCTACGCCACCAGCCGCGACGAGGCCAAGCGCAAGCGGGCCGTGGAACTCGGCGCGGTGGACGCCTTCGAGCCCGGCGCCCGGCTGCCACAGCGGGTGGACGCGGTCATCGAGACCGTCGGCGCGGCCACCTGGTCGCACTCGGTCAAGTCGCTGCGCCCCGGTGGCACCCTGGTCATCTCAGGGGCCACCAGCGGCGACCGCCCCTCGCATGCCGAACTCACCCGGATCTTCTTCCTCGAACTGAAGATCGTCGGCTCCACCATGGGCTCCAAGGACGAGCTTGAGGATCTGCTGGCGTTCTGCGAGTCCACAGGCGTACGCCCGGTGATCGACGAGGTGCTGCCGCTGGACCGGGCGCGGGAGGGCTTCGAGAAGCTGGCGGCGGGCGAGCTGTTCGGGAAGATTGTCCTGACCGGCTCTTGATGGTCCGTCAGGTGAGCTGATGGGATCTCCGGCACTGCCGTAAGAGCCGTGCCGGAGGTCGCCATGCACCGCCTTCTCGCCGTTGCCGTCTCCACCGTCCTTCTGACCGCGGGCGCGCCGGCCGCTCCCGCCGACGCCGCTCCCGGTGTACCGCGGTTGACCGACGACCATGGCCGGGTGCTCACCCTGCGGGGCTGGAACATCGAGGACAAGAACCATCGGGGCGACCAGGCCCTGTCCGCGATCACCGAACGCCATCTGCGGGACATGAGGGCCCAGGGTTTCGACTTCGCCAGGCTGCTGGTGTTCTGGGACGACCTCGAACCCGTCCGGGGCCGCTACAGCCAGTCGTATCTGCGCAAGATCGAGCGGATCCTGGACTGGGCCGCGAAGTACGACGTCCAGGTGCTGATCGACGCCCATCAGGACGTCTTCGGACCCGCCTTCGGTCATCGCGGGATCCCCGAGTGGGCGACCCGGACCGACGGACTGCCCTTCACCCCGCATCCGGGCGACTGGTTCGCCGAGTACTTCGAGCCCGCCGTGCAGCGGGCTTTCACACATCTGTACGAGGACCCTGATCTGCGGCGGTCGCAGGCCCGGATGTGGCGTGTGCTTGCCGGACGTTTCGCGGACCATCCCGCCGTGCTCGGCTATGACCTGATCAACGAGCCGATGGGGGAGATGCGGGAGGGCGAGGACCTGCCGTCCGCGGCCCGGCGTATCGAACGTGAGCAGCTCACGGCGATGTACAACCGGCTCGCGGACGCGGTCCGTGCGGTCGACCGGGACAACTGGCTCTTCGTGGAGCCGACGCCCATCGTGGGCGAGGGTGTCCCGACCGGCCTCGGGAGGATCAAGGACCATCGGGTCGTCTACGCCCCGCATTTCTACAACGCCGCGATGGAGGCGGGCCGGGACTACGACCCCGAGGCGGGCTGGATCGAGGAGTACGAGGCCGCGGTGACCGCGTACCCGAAGGCCTACCGGGTTCCGGTGGTGGTGGGGGAGTGGGGGCCGTTGAACAACTCCCTGCCGAACATGGGCCGCTTCTACCGCGAGGCGCTTGCCTCGCTCGCCCGCTACAGCTCCGGCTGGGCGGGCTACGTGTGGTGCTACGGGGGCGGCTACTGCGCTGTGGACGAGGGCGGCCGCTTCCGCGCCAACAAGGAGCAGACGGCGGCGCCGTACGCCCCGGCGGTCGCCGGGGTGGTGTGCGAAGAGGAGTGGGACTCCGTGGCCGGGGTGTACCGGCTGTCGTACGACGCCCGCCCGGGCGTCACCCGGCTGTCGCTACCGGCGGGCGGGCAGGGGTGGCGGGTCGAGGTGTCGGGTGGGGTGCGGCGGGGCGACCGGGTGTACGCGAGGCCGGGTGCGCGGGTGGATGTGGCTGTCAATCGGGGTTGACAGTCGAAGGGGTGTCAACCTAAGTTGACACTATGACCGAAGCAACCGACCTTGCCGAGCGGGCGGGTGATCGCGACCCACGGGTCGGCCTGCGCGCTGTCGCCGCGCTGCGGCGGCTGCTCGAGCAGCTTGAGTCCGTCCAGGTCAGAAGTGCCCGCACTCAGGGCTGGTCGTGGCAGGAGATCGCGGCGGAGCTGGGTGTCAGCAGGCAGGCCGTGCACAAGAAGTACGGGAGGCAGTGATGTTCGAACGGTTCACGACGGGTGCCCGCACTGTGGTGACGGGTGCCGTGGCACAGGCGGAACGCACCGGTTCCGGCACCGTCACCGAAGAGCACCTGCTGCTGGCCCTGCTGGACCAGGAGGACACCAAGGCCGCGTCCGCTTTCCGGGCCCTCGGTGTGCTGGGGCGCCGGTCGTCGGTGGAGTCCGCGCTCGCCGGCGCGAGGCGCCGAGCCGGACTGTCCAGGGCGGACACGGAGGCGCTCGCGGGTCTCGGTATCGACGTGGCGGAGATCGTCGCCAGGGTCGAGGAAACCCACGGCGCGGGCGCGCTGTCCGGCGGCCGCACGGGCTCACGCCGGTGGTCGGGACACAGGTCGTTCACCCGCGAGGCGAAGGAGATCCTGGAGAAGTCCTTGCGCATCGCGGTCGGCCGTCGTGACCGCGCCATCGGGGACGAGCACATCCTGCTGGCCCTGGCGGCCCGGCCGGGCCTGGTGTCGGAGGTCCTCGCGGACCACGGGGCGACGTACGAGTGCCTGGAACGGGAGCTGTTCCTCACGGACTGAGGCGAGCCCCCACGGGTGGAGCACCCAGGCTGCCCCTTTGCGCGGGGCGGCTGGGTCTCGCAGTGTGCCGCACCCCGCTGCGGCGTCCGGCCATCCAGGCCTGTCCGGCGTTCGAGGACGGACGCTCCGGTGTGCCGCACTGGGGTGCGGC
>NZ_JBHXFA010000304.1:0-3419 GCF_042724175.1 Streptomyces sp. NPDC127084 | reverse complement strand
CCCGCACACGCTGGTGGCGTGTGCGGGGGGTCGCCCTTTCGTTGTCGCCGGCGCGCCCTCACACCGGTCGATGACCGCTCAGCCGGTGGCCGTCACACCCCGGTCGGCGGTCCGACGCCCGCTGAAGGTGGGCCAGTGCGCCAGCGCGGCGGTGGCCCCGTACCAGGCCGCGAGGCCGGCGACCGCGCCTACCCAGCCGCCCGCCTTGGCCAGTCCGGCGTTGTCCGTGAACGCGCCGACGGCGAGCAGCAGCATCGAGACGCACAGCAGCCCGTACATGCCCTGCCCGAATATCCCGCTGCCGGACGATCCCACGGTGAGGCTGAGCGCCAGCAGCGCGAAAAGCAGCAGGAAGAGTCCCGCGGCCTCCGCCGACGCTCCCGAGCCGACGCCGGTGCCCCAGGTGAACCAGAAGGCACCGAGGCCCGCGAAGGCCGTACCCGTGCCGCCGCTGCCCGCCCGGAATTCGAGCAGCCCGACGAGAAACAGTGCGACCCCGCCCACCCAGGTCGCGAGGGCCGCTGCGTCGGACGCCGCGACATTGTCGATCACACCGGTGTTCCCCAGGCCGAAGGCCAGCAGGGTCAGACCGAGTGCGAGGTGGCCGAGAGTGGTTGACGTTGCGCTTCCCGCGGAGACTTCGCTGTCCACGGCGGGCTCCCTTCATGCGCGCGATGTGCTGATTCCCAGCCACGGATATCTACCCTTCACAAGCGCACAATCCACCTGTACGGCCGAGTGGATTTGACGGTCGTCAAAAGTCACACATATGCGCGCGCCGCCTGCGGCCTGGGCGTACGGAAGGCCGGACCCGGCGGCCACGGGCCGGATGGAGCGGCCGAGCGCTACGGGATGACGATGACAGGCCGCTGCGCGCGCTTCGCGAGCCGGCCGGCGATCGAGCCGAAAAGGCGCCCCACGATGCCGTGCGTGGAACCGACCACGATCGCGTCCGCCGAATACTCCCGGCCGACCTCCTCGAGCTCGTGGCAGATGTCGCCGCCGCGCTCCACGAGGATCCAAGGGATCTCGGACAGATAGTCGGCACAGGCGAGCTCAAGCCCGAGCACCTCGGTGCGATGGTCCGGCACGTCCACGAAGACCGGAGGTTCGCAGCCCGCCCAGACGGTCGTGGGGAGGCGGTTGGCGACATGGACGATGATCAGTCCGGAACCGGAGCGGCGCGCCATGCCGATGGCGTATGCGAGGGCCCGCTCACTGGAGTTCGAGCCGTCGAAGCCGACGACGACTCCATGCCGGAACGCGGGATCACAGGAGTGGCGCGTCTCTTCCGCCGCCTGCAGATCCGACAGTGGGTCGGCGACCTGCTTGCGGTCCGCGGGTTCGGGCAATTCGTGACCGGCCATCGGTGTCTCGGCGTTCAAGTCCTCATGGGAGGGCGACGGTGGGCGGCGGAGCTGTGTCCGGGAATCATCTTCCCAACCCCATACCCCCAAGGGTACGGCGACACTCCTCCTGCGCCCAGAGCCGGCAGCTCCACATCCGGCGTCCCAGGGAGCATGCACGAACACGCTCCGTATGGCAATGGAAGCTGCCTGATACAGGCTTCGGTGACGAGCCCCATGATCGGAAAGGGCGTCTTCCGGCTGCGCCCCGACTTCGGCGACGGCCCTCCCTATGATCTTCGCCGCGGCACCTGCCGGCACCCCCGGCCCCGCGTACGGAACCGGCACTCCAGTCGTATCAGTGGCCATCGTCACACCCCAACCGGGCCTGCCGCGCCCCGCATCGCACAAGACCACCTCCGAGGGTGAAACGAGCCGGGCGACTTGACGGATTCGCAAGCCGACATCCGAATGTTTCAAGCCAACTTCACGACCAGGCTGGTTCCTTGCCCAAAAGGCCCACCAACCCCCTTGCCACCAGGCAAAAGGGGGTCACGGCGACCTCTCGCACCCTACGGGGACGGGCCATGCCCGGGACGCGTACTTCCCTGTACGGCCCACGAGTGCCACGCTTCGTGATCGAATGCTTCGCGCCAAGTGCCCTTGTCGACAATGTGCCAGATTCCGAACTTGTCACGGCGGCACCACAGGACGCAGTAGATTCGATCATGAGTATCGAAGACTGGGGACTCGTGCAAAACCGAGGGGAAACGTGCAGGAGCGACACGCCCGACACGAACGGGGAGACGCGAACACCGAGGGGGGCTTAGCGTCATGACACAGGACTCCGCCGCGCCGGAGGCCGCACGGAAGCTGTCCGGGCGCCGCCGCCGGGAAGTCGTCGCGGTGCTGCTGTTCAGCGGCGGTCCCATCTTCGAGAGTTCGATCCCGCTCTCGGTGTTCGGAATCGACCGCCAAGATGCCGGAGTTCCCCGCTACCGGCTGCTCGTATGCGCCGGCGAGGACGGCCCCCTGCGGACCACAGGGGGACTCGAACTCACCGCGCCGTACGGACTTGAGGCCATCGGCCGGGCGGGCACCGTCGTCGTGCCCGCCTGGCGGTCCATCACCTCTCCACCGCCTCCCGAGGCGCTGGAGGCTCTGCTCCGCGCCCATGAGGAGGGCGCGCGCATCGTGGGGCTGTGCACGGGGGCGTTCGTCCTCGCCGCGGCCGGGTTGCTGGACGGCCGTCCGGCCACCACCCACTGGATGTACGCACCGACGCTCGCCAAGCGCTATCCGTCGGTGCACGTCGATCCACGTGAGCTGTTCGTGGACGACGGCGATGTGCTCACCTCGGCGGGGACCGCGGCCGGAATTGATCTCTGTCTGCATATCGTCCGCACCGACCACGGGGCCGAGGCGGCCGGTGCGCTAGCGCGCCGGCTGGTCGTGCCGCCGAGGCGCACCGGCGGTCAGGAGCGCTATCTCGACAGGTCTTTACCAGAGGAGATCGGCTCCGACCCGCTTGCCGAGGTCGTGGCCTGGGCGCTGGAGCATCTCCACGAGCAGTTCGACGTGGAGACGCTGGCCGCGCGTGCGTACATGAGCAGGCGGACCTTCGACCGAAGGTTCCGCTCGCTCACCGGGAGTGCTCCGCTGCAGTGGCTGATCACCCAGCGGGTGCTCCAAGCACAGCGGCTGCTGGAGACCTCCGACTACTCGGTGGACGAGGTCGCGGGCCGCTGCGGATTCCGCTCCCCGGTGGCGCTGCGCGGCCACTTCCGGCGGCAGCTGGGTTCCTCGCCGGCCACGTACCGGGCGGCCTACCGGGCCCGGCGCCCGCAGGCGGATCCCGGAGCCCACGCGGCGGCCGAGCCCACGGTCCCCGCGCAGGGCCAGGGCGGAGCACCGCAGCCCAGGCGGCCCGCCCCGGCGACGGCCGGCGCGCTCGCACCGGAGTCCGGTAAGCCGGTGCCGGACGCGTACGCCTCCGGCCGCCCGGCACTGCCGGGCCAGCGGACCGCCCCTTAGGCGCCGCCTCGCGGCCGGACCGTCCGGCGTGCTCTGACG
>NZ_JBHXFA010000303.1:0-3427 GCF_042724175.1 Streptomyces sp. NPDC127084 | reverse complement strand
TCACCGCATCGCTCACGCGGTGACGGGCCCGCCGACAGCCCGCCCACAGGGTTCCGCTCAGGCCTCCAGTTCGCCGTCGAGCATCTTGAACAACTCGTCGGCGGTGGCTGCCGCCAGTGCCTCGTCCTCGGTAGGACTGGCCGCGGTGGAGCGGTGCGTCGCGGCCCACTCGGCGGTCAGCGACCGCAGTCGGTGCTCGATACGGGCCGCCTCGTCCTCATCGGCCGCCACTGTGGTCAGCGTCTGCTCGATCCGTGACAACTCCGCTTCCAGTGCGGCCAGGTCGGCGCCGGTCCCGCTGCCCGACGCCGGTGTCCCGGCGATCGCGACGGGCTGTTCGCCCACCATCTCCGTGCGTAGGAACTCCGCGACAGCCACCACGGTCGGGCAGTCGTAGATCAGCGTGGCGGGCAGCCGTTCCCCGGTAGCGCCGGCGAGCCGGTTGCGCAGCTCCAACGCGGCCAGGGAGTCCAGCCCCATGTCGAGGAAACCACGCTCGGGGATGACGGCTTCCGGACCGCCGTGCCCGAGCACAGCCGCCACATGCGTCGCGACAAGGCGCTGGAGCTCGTGCCCCGCCTCCTCCCAGGGGAGCCCCGCGAGCCGCTCGGCCAGCGGCAGCTCCGCCTGGGCCCCGGAACCGGCCACGACCGAAGCGGACCCGGACGGGCCACCACCCGGCTCTCGGCCCTGTCCCGAAGCCGACCCCGCCCGCGGACCTGCCACAGCCGCGACGGGCACCAAGCCGCGCAGCAACGCGGGCAGATCGTCCTGCCGTGCCCGCAACGCCTTCGCATCGAACAGTACGGGCACCGACACAGCCTCACCGGAAGCGACCGCCGCGTCGAACAGCGTCAGCCCTTCCCGTACGGACAGTTCGCGCACCCCGAGGCGGCGGATGCGGCCCGCGTCCACGGCATGCGCGTCACCGTCACCCGCCGTCCCCTCCCACAGTCCCCAGGCGAGGGAGTGGGCTGGGAGTCCGAGGTGGTGGCGGTGGTGGGCGAGGGCGTCGAGGAAGACGTTGGCGGCGGCGTAGTTGGCCTGTCCGGCGGCGAGGATCATGCCGCCGGCGGAGGAGTAGAGGACGAAGGCGGTCAGGGGGAGATGGCGGGTGAGGTCGTGCAGGTGCCAGGCACCGTCCACCTTCGGCCGCAGCACCTCCTCCACCCGCTCGGGCGTCATGGCGTCCACCACGCCGTTGTCCATAACCCCGGCGGCGTGGACGACGGCGGTCAGGGGATGCTCGCCGGGGATCTGCTCCAGCAGCGCGGCGAGTGCGGTTCGGTCACTGGTGTCGCAGGCGGTGATGCTGACGCTGTGGGCGCCGAGGCGGATGAGTTCGGCGCGGAGGGTGTCGGCGCCGGGGGAGTCGGGACCGCGACGGCTGGTCAGCAGCAGATGCCGTACGGCGTGCTCGGCCACCAGATGCCGGGCCAACTGCCCGCCCAGCAAGCCGGTCCCGCCGGTGATCAGCACCGTACCGGTCGCCGGCCAACGCACGGCCGACTCCGCTGCCGCGGGCGGCGCCGCCACCCTGGCCAGTCGCGGCACCCGAATCTCGCCCTCACGCAGGGCCATCTCCGGCTCGTCCAGCGCCGCCGCTGCGCGCAGGGCGCGAACGGACGCCGGTGAACCGTCGGTGTCGATCACCGCGAACCTGCCCGGATTCTCGGCCTGCGCCGCCCGCACCGCGCCCCAGACCGGAGCCCCGCCCGGATCGGACACCCGGTCCGCCGGGTCCGCGGACACGACATCGCGCGTCACGACCACCAGCCGGGACGACGCACAGCGCTCATCGGCCAGCCAGGCGCGCATCACGGCCAGCACCTCATGGACCGCCTCCCGCGCGCGCAGGGGCGCGGCCGCCTCCCCGTCTCCGGGCGCCACGGAGAAGACGACCAGCTCCGGCACCGGCCCGCCGTCCCGGATCTCCGCCCACGCGGGCAGCGCGGCCGGTTCCACGAGCCCCGCGGTCGTTTGGCCCGGCACCACGGCATCACGCAACGGTTGCCATTCGACGCGGTACAGGGGCAGCGCTCCGCCGCTCAACTGCTCCGCCGTCACAGGACGCAGTACCAACGCCCCCACGGTCGCCACGGGAGCACCGTCACTGCCGGCGATGGCCAGCGAGACCCCACCGTGGCTTGTCGCCCGCATCCGCACCCGGAGCGCGGCGGCACCCGTCGTCCGCAGGGACACGCCTGCCCAGGAGAAGGGGACCCGGGTCTCCTGATCGCCGTCGGCCGGACCGTCACCGGTAAGGAAGTCGCTCAGGTGCAGCGTGGCGTCCAGCAGAGCCGGATGGATCCCGAACGCCGCCGCGTCGACGGCCTCCTCGGGCAGGGCGATCTCCCCCAGGACGTCCCCGTCGTGGCGCCAGATCCGCCGCACGCCCCGGAACATCGGACCGTAGCCGTACCCGTGCCCGGCCAGCTCCTCGTACAGGGTCTCCACCGGGACGGGCGTGGCACCCTCGGGTGGCCAGACCCCGCTATCCCCAGGCAGCGCCTCGGCTTCGCCGGCACCGTCTGGAGCCAGGACACCGACCGCGTGCCGGACCCAGTGCGCCGCAGGATCATCCGCGTCACGGGAATGGATCTCCACCGTGCGGCGATCGGTGTCGTCGGGGGCGTTGACGACGACTTGGAGGGCGAGTGGGGTGTGGTCGGGGAGGGTGAGGGGGGCTTGGAGGGTGAGTTCGTCGAGGACGGGGGTGTGGGTGCGGTGGCCGGCTTGGAGGGCGAGTTCGACCAGTGCGGTGCCGGGCAGGAGGGTGGTGCCGTGGACGGTGTGGTCGGTGAGCCAGGAGTGGGTGTCGGTGCTCAGCCGTCCGGTGAGGACGAGCGCGCCGGTACCGGGAAGCTGTACGCAGGCACTCAAGAGAGGGTGTGTGACTGCGAGTTGACCGAGGTGGGTGGGATCGCTCGTGGGTGGTGCGGCGTCGAGCCAGTAGCGCTTGCGCTGGAAGGGGTAGGTGGGCAGGTCGGCGGTGCGGGCACCGCGTCCGGCGAAGAACGCCGTCCAGTCGATTCCCACACCGAGGGCGTGCATCTGACCGAGAGCGGTGACGAGTTGGTTGGTCTCGGGTCGGTCGCGGCGTTGCGCGGCGAGGAACACGGCCTGGTCGCCGCAGCCCAGCCCGGCCAGTACTGCTTGCGGGCCGATCTCCAGGAAGGTTCGTACGCCCCCTTCCTCCAGGGCCTGGATGCCGTCGTGGAAACGGACGGTCTCACGGACATGCCGCACCCAGTACTCGGGATCGCGCAAGTCGGCCGGGTCGGCCAGGCGTCCGGTCACATTCGACACAACCGGGATCCGCGGCTCGTGAAAGGTCAGCCCGGACGCCACCCCCCGGAACTCCGCGAGCATCGGCTCCATCAGCGGGGAGTGGAAGGCGTGGGAGACCTTCAACCGGGTCGTACGC
>NZ_JBHXFA010000302.1:0-3467 GCF_042724175.1 Streptomyces sp. NPDC127084 | reverse complement strand
CGTGTTGGAAAACTCGTAGGTTCGGCAGTCATCGCCGTTGCAGATCGTGTTCTGGTGCTGGCCAGGGGGCTTGACTCGATGGAGTGAGGTTTTTGAAGAATCTCCACGAATCATGGGGGTCTTTCGGTATTCCTGAAGCATCGGCACTCCCGGTGAACTGGAGCGGTCATGACGCTGGCGGTTGTACGGAATCTGGCCTCGCCGCGGGTCCTGCGATCGGCGGTCGATGAAGAGGACTTCGAACAGGAAATCGTCGATCAGTACGCGCTGGCCCTTGCAGCGGCAGGAGCAGGGGACAGGACGGTGGAGTTCAACTGCCGTGCCGCCGTGGACTTCGTGAGGTCCAGTGATCGACGCCTGTGGGCGGTAGGAGCGGAAGACGCCGACCGGTACCTGGTGCGACTGCGCCGGGATCAAGGCCGCAAGCCCTCGACGGTCCAGGGCTACGCAGGTGCCATCGCACGCTTCTACGACTTCGTGGTCAGCCGCTACCAGGGCGACATCCACGCGCTGACCGGATGCGTGGTGATGCAACCGATCGACGAGTTCAACCGGCCGGCCAAGGCCAACCACTCGAGCGTGCGGGTGCCGCCCGCTCGCGCGGAAGTGGAGGAGCTGTTCAGCCAGTGGTCCGTGCACCTGCCCCGTGCACGTAAGTATCTGCCGGCCGCCCGCGATTACTTCGCGGCATCGCTGTGGCGACGTGGTGGGCTGCGGATCCGCGAGACGGCAATGCTGGACATGCGCGACTGGCGGCCGGACCTGGGAAGGTGGGGCAAGCTGCACGTCCGCTACGGCAAGGGCAGCCGCGGGCGCGGCCCGAAGACCCGGCTGATCCCGGCGATCGACGGGATCGACGCACTGATGCAGTGGTGGCTGACCGACGTGCGCCATCAGTTCGACGACGACTGGCGTAACCCGGACGCCCCGCTGCTGCCCAGCGAGCGACGCGACGAGCTCACCGGAGGCTGCACCCGGATCGGCACCGACCCGCTGCGCTCGGGACTGGCTGCAGCGGTGAACGTCTGGCTTCCGGACTGGAAAGGGCGGCTGACGCCGCACGGCCTGCGGCACTACTGCGCCTCCGCGCTCTACGACCGCGGCGTGGACCTCAAGGCGATCCAGGACCTGCTCGGCCACAACTGGCTGTCGACGACCACGCACTACATCCACGTGCCAACGCAGCACATCGAAAATGAATGGCTCCAGGCCAACGACCGCACCGCGCTGCGGCTGCTGGGCTGAGCCGGAGGAGCCCGAGATGCAGTGGAACTTGCGGATGAAGGCGGCCGAGGCCGGCATCTGGCAGGCGACCCAGATGCGCCGCCGACTGGCCGAGGCAGGCCTGGAGATCAGCGCCGGGAAGATGTCGATGCTGTGGTCGCGCACCCCGACCACGATCCGGCTCGACGATCTCGAGGTCCTGTGCGCTGTGTTGAACTGCACCCCCTGCGACCTGCTTGTCCCGGCCGGGCTGCCGACAACACAACCCGAGCAAGCCCCCACCCGCGCCACCGGGACTGACCCGGCACTGTCCCGCGTCCACGACATCGTGCCCAAGCCCGGCCGCCCGCGATCGTCACCACCGCTGTGACCCGACCACTCCTCAACCTGTGCACCGTCTGCCGCAGCAGGCCCGAAGCCATCACGAGCACCGGGTACTGCTTCGGCTGCTGGCCCGGTGGTCCGGTTACCCCTCCCCCGTGCCTGGTCTGCGGCTCGCTCGACTACTACAACACCGGAAAGTGCCGCCGCTGCCACCTCTACGGACAGCCCGCCGTCGAGTCCTGCCCGGACTGCCTGGCCTGGGGCACCACCAGGAAGACCAAGTGGCTGTGCCAGGCCTGCCACGGCTGGCGCGCAGCCCATCCAGGCGAAGGCATCTGCCAAACCTGCGCCACCCCGGCTCACCTGCACACACAATTGAGCATCTGCCGCCTGTGCTTCGCCCACGGCCGCAACATGATTCCCTTGCTGGGCCGGTTCGACCCGGCTGAGGCCAACCGCATCGGCCAACAGCTCTTCCTCGCCGGACTCACCCAGCAAAAAGGAACCTCGCGAAGAGCTAAGCGGGCCGACCAACGCGCCCGCACCGCCGTCTCGGACCTTCCCCCGACTCTGAGGAAGGACCTCAAACGCCTCCTGGACGTCCCACCACCCCTGCGAGCACCAGCCCGCATCAGCCCGACCCCCACCCGCGGCGAACAACTCGCCTTCTTCCCCGCCCAGCGCGATCACTCCCGGTTGCGCCAGCGGGACTACCCCTGGCCCGCCGACCCCACTCTGCTGCGCCGGCTGTGGAACCTCGCCGACCAGCGAGCCGCCCAGCTTGGCTGGAGCCAACCAGTCAGGATGCGCTGCCGGGCCGGCCTGCGGATCGTCCTGGGCGTGCAGGACAACCCCGGCGCCCCCATCCCGCGCAGCAGCCTGGAGTTCCTCACCGAAATCGACCTGACCACCAAGCACGTCGCGGCCGTCCTGGACGAGGCTGGCCTGCTCATCGACGACCGCGACAACATCCTGAACCGCTGGCTCGAACAACAGCTGACCGGGCTGCCCAGGCAGATGGCCGACGAAGTACGCATCTGGTACGACGTCATGGCCAATGGCCGCCCCCGGCCCCCGAGACGCAAGCCCCGTAGCGCCACCACGATCCGCCTGCACATCTCCTGGGCCCGCCCCGTGCTCCTCGCATGGGCCGAAGACGGTCACACCTCCTTGCGAGAGATCACCCGCGAGCATGTCACCGCAGCCCTGACCGCCAGCGAGTACCCCGCACGCACCGGCCAGGGCCTGCGCTCGCTGTTCCACCTGCTCAAACAAGACCACGTGGTGTTTTCTGACCCCACCCACCGAATGCGCCTGGGCTACCACCCGTCCCGTGAACCACTGCCCGTCGACACCGCCGCGCTGCAAACTCTCCTCGACGAATCCGACCCCGCACGAGCTGCGGTCGCCGCCCTGGTGGCTTTCCACGGACTGGCCACCAGCCAGGTACGCAACCTCCAACTCATCGACATCAGCGCAGGCTGGCTGCACATCGACGACCGCAAGATCCCCCTGGCCCCGCCAGTGCGCCACCGCATCGCCGCCTACCTCGACTACCGCGCCGCAACCTGGCCCAATACCGCCAACCCACACCTCTTCATCAACCGCCGCAGCGCCATGGAAACCCGCAACGTTGGCATCCGCTGGATCAAACTCCTCCTCGGCCCAGGCGTCAGCTGCCGCTCGATCCGTGAAGACCGCATCCTCGCCGAAGCCCTCGCAAGCCACGGAGACGCCAAACGCCTTCACGACATGTTCGGCCTGTCCATCAACGCCAGCCTCCGCTACACCAATATCGTCGATCACCCTGGCTTCTCCGAGCCGACCTGAACCCAAGTACCCCCGCGCGCTCACGGCTCGGTACCCACGCTTCGGTTCGCACTCCATGACCCTTCAGAATTCGCGAACCCAAGAGCTCT
>NZ_JBHXFA010000301.1:0-3469 GCF_042724175.1 Streptomyces sp. NPDC127084 | reverse complement strand
AACGGAGCAAGCAACTCCCACTCACGACCGGTCAGTTCATGACGTCGTATCACCACACCATGATCCAACACTGATGATCTTTGAAGACGGACCCTGGTGTGCCTGATGACCTGCGGGAACGCGCTGCGTAACCCGAGCGGCTCCCGACGGGGCAGCGGCCTGCCGCCATCCTCGCACGGCGAAGCCGACCTTCCGATACGGCTGCCCCGGTCATGAATGGCCCGACCTGTCCAACTCGCGCTCCAGCTGACCCACCCGACATCAGCCCGTTTCAACACTTTGCACCATATTCGAGCAAAATTGTTGCGAAATGTTGTGGCGTGTGATGTGTTGCGGTGCCACCGTGGAGACCAAGTGATCCCCACACCGGGGTCCCGATCCTTAGGAGTTGCTATGCCTTCCGCACCCGTCGTGGTCGAGGATCTCGACGTTCTCATCATCGGCGCCGGTATCTCAGGTATCGGAGCTGGTCACTATCTCACCACGCAACACCCGACCAAGAGCTTCGCAATCCTGGAGGCGCGCGGCGCGTCCGGAGGCACCTGGGATCTGTTCCGGTACCCCGGCATTCGTTCCGACTCCGACCTGTATACATTCGGCTACGAGTTCAAGCCGTGGCTGGACGAGGATTCGATCGCTTCCGCTGATCGAATCCTGGAATACCTAAGGGAGACGGCGACGGAAAACGGTCTGGACTCCCGGATCCGCTTCCACCACAAGGCGATTGGCGCTGACTGGTCCAGCGCCCAGGCCCGTTGGCTGGTTGACGTGGAGCGAACCGACACTGGCGAACGCCTGCGGTTTCGCACGCGGTGGATCTTCAACGCGGGGGGCTACTACCGCTACGACCAGGGATTCACACCGCACTTTAAGGGGCGGGAGCGTTTCCACGGCCCGATCGTGCATCCACAGGACTGGGATGACAACCTGGACTATGCGGGCAAGCGGGTGGTCGTGATCGGCAGCGGTGCTACCGCGGTCACGCTGGTGCCTGCCATGGCACGGACCGCCGCTCATGTCACGATGCTGCAGCGCACGCCGAGCTACATCCTGCCGGTTCCCAAGCGGGACGCCATCGCTGCAGTACTGATGAAGGTCTTCGGTGAGGAACGCGGATATGCAATGACCCGCAGCAAGAACATTGCCATGCAACGCGGAATCTACCGGTCGTGCCAGCGTTCCCCCAAAGCCGCCCGCCGACTTATCCGGAAGGTCAACGCCCGGCGCCTCACGCCCGGCTTCCCGGTAGACGAGCATTTCAACCCGCCTTACAATCCGTGGGACCAGCGGCTTTGTGCAGTCCCTAACGGTGACCTGTTCCAGGCGATACGCGAAGGGACCGCTTCAGTCGTCACCGACCGTATTATATCATTCACGGAAAACGGAGTGCTGCTTGGCTCCGGCACAGAGCTGGAAGCAGACATCATCGTCACAGCTACAGGGCTGAACCTCCAGCTGTTCGGCGGCATGTACTTGAGCATCGACCATCGACCGGTGGCCCTCACGGAAACGGTGACCTACCGCGGCGTGATGCTCAGCGGGGTACCGAACTTCGCCTTCGCCATCGGCTACCAGAGCGCCTCCTGGACACTGAAAGTCGGTCTGCTCTGTGAGTACTTCTGCAGGCTGCTCACACACCTGGACGCCAACGGCTACGACGCAGTGTGGCCAGTCGCCAATCCCGACATGCCGACCCAGCCCATGATGAATTCCAGCGCCGGATACATCCAGCGGTCCGCGAGTCAACTGCCCAAGCAGGGACCGGAAACCCCATGGTTGATGTCGAAGGACTTCCGAGCCGATCGCAAACTGCTGAGAGAAAGCGATATTGTAGACCAGTTTCTGCACTTCTCTCACCTCTCCGGCGGAGCGGAAGCACCCTGGGCCGGTATCAGGGAGGTGGAGGCAGCATGAGCACAGATCACTACGCCAGCCTTCCCAGCGGCGTCCGTATCTGCTATCGCACCCGCGGCAGCTCCGACGGCGACCCGCTGCTGCTGATCGCTGGACTGGGCCAGGACCTGACCTGCTGGCCACGGGCATTCCTCGACGGTCTGGCAGAGCGAGGCTTCTTGGTCATCCACTACGACAACCGCGATATCGGCCGTTCAACGCCCATGCGCACGCCTACAGCGAGCAGGCTCGATCAACTGCGGGGACGACCGAAACCCGGTGCGTACAGGCTGAACGACATGGCTGCCGACGGCGTCGGTCTGCTGGACCATCTCGGTATCGAGCGTGCACATGTGGTGGGACAGTCACTGGGCGGCATGATCGCCCAGACACTCGCGGTGTCCTTCCCTTCGCGGGTGAAGACACTGACGTCGATCTACTCGACGACCGGCAGACCAGGCGTCGGAAGGCCCACGTGGTCGACCAAGTTGCGAGTCGTAGCCGGCAGACCCGCCCACACACGACAAGCCGCCGTCAAGCGCTACCTATCCATGATCAGCCACCTGGCCGGACCCGGCTACCCCATAGACCGGGAGCTGGAGACGGCATATGCGCAAGGCGCCTGGAACCGCCGCAACCACGCAGGACGGGAAGGGATCTCCCGTCAGCTCCAGGCCGTTCAGGCATCCGGCGACCGCACAGCACAGTTGCGCACCATCACTGTGCCCACGCTGGTCATCCACGGCGATGTCGATCCCATGGTCAACCCAAGCGGAGCCCACGCCACTGCCGAAGCGATACCCGGCTCCCGACTCGAGATTGTGCCAGGAATGGGACATCACCTTGCTCCCGGACTCATCGACCGGGTTCTGACCCTCATCACCGAACACAGCCAGGAAAGCATCTCCCCGTGAACCGGGGACGCCCGACTCGGCGAAAAGCGCCTGCACCAAACTGCCACATAGGCAGAGGCAGCTTCTTGAAGGGACACGACGCCGGAGCCACTTCGCACACGGACACAACGGTGAAGCTTCCCCTTGCTCTTGGACGGGAGTGTCCAATAGACGGCGGATCCGATGATCAAGGAGACGCCTGAAATGAGCGAGACCATCACCGAGCACGAGACGGTGGATGAGCCGGTCGTCGAGTCGGCCGCGGAGGCGGTGTCGGACGAGCAGTTGATCTCGATGCTGGTCGACCGGGCCCGTTCCGACGGGCTGCAGCTGACCGGCGAGGGTGGGCTGCTGCAGCAGTTGACCAAGCGGGTGCTGGAGTCCGCCCTGGAGGGCGAGATCACCGATCACGTCGGCTATGACAAGCACGACGCAGCAGGCCGAAACAGCGGCAACTCCCGCAACGGCACCCGTGCGAAGACCGTGCTGACCGACGTCGGCCCGGTCGAGGTGAAGGTACCCCGGGACACCGCCGGTACCTTCGAGCCGCAGCTCGTGAAGAAGCGGCAGCGCCGGCTGACCGGCGTGGACGAGACATCTCATGTCACTGGCGGGTCAAGTGCGGCGGTTATGCGGCCAGTGCGAGAGGTGCCGGGAATGCCTTCCCGGCGTCGTAGAGGGTG
>NZ_JBHXFA010000300.1:0-3544 GCF_042724175.1 Streptomyces sp. NPDC127084 | reverse complement strand
GACCGGCGCCCCTGGCGTGTGCCCGACCATCGGATCGTCATGACCGTATGGCGATACGGGCATGACAGGCGAACCCGCCGGGCGCTACCTTCGACGCGCGGGTGACGCGGTGGGAGGTTCGGTGAAGGACAACGAGCAGCGGGCCGGTCTGCTGTACGGAATCGGCGCCTACGGGATGTGGGGTCTGGTCCCGCTCTTCTGGCCCCTCCTGAAACCGGCCGGTGCCCTTGAGATCCTCGCCCACCGGATGGTGTGGTCACTGGCCGTGGTGGCCATCGCCCTGCTGGTACTGCGGCGCGGACGCTGGATACGCGAGCTGCTGGCCGATCCGCGCCGACTCGGGCTGATCACGCTGGCCGCCACCGTGATCACCGTCAACTGGGGCCTCTACATCTGGTCCGTCAACGCCGGCCATGTGGTCGAGTCGTCGCTGGGCTA
Organism: Streptomyces sp. NPDC127084; assembly: GCF_042724175.1. NCBI lineage: Bacteria > Bacillati > Actinomycetota > Actinomycetes > Kitasatosporales > Streptomycetaceae > Streptomyces > Streptomyces sp. NPDC127084. The sequence continues at coordinate 3,106 of NZ_JBHXFA010000300.1, read as the reverse complement.
CTTCATCAATCCACTGGTCACCATCACGCTGGGCGTGCTGCTGCTGAAGGAGCGGCTGCGGCCCGCGCAGTGGGGTGCCGTGGGCATCGGGTTCGCGGCCGTGGTGGTGCTGGCCATCGGTTACGGCCGCCCGCCGTGGATCTCGCTGGTCCTGGCCTTCTCGTTCGCCTGCTACGGGCTGCTCAAGAAGAAGGTCAACATCGGCGGACTGGAGTCACTGGCCGCGGAGACCGCCGTGCAGTTCCTCCCCGCCCTCGGCTATCTGCTGTGGCTGGGCTCGCAGGGCTCGTCCACCTTCGGCTCGACGGGCGCGGGCCATGCCGCGCTGCTCGCGGCCACCGGGGTGGTCACCGCCGTACCGCTGGTCTGCTTCGGGGCGGCCGCGATCCGGGTCCCGCTGTCGACCCTGGGGCTGCTGCAGTATCTGGCACCGGTGTTCCAGTTCCTGCTGGGGGTCGTGTACTTCCACGAGGCGATGCCCGCCGAACGCTGGACCGGCTTCGGGCTGGTCTGGCTCGCCCTGACCATCCTCACGTGGGACGCCCTGCGCACGGCGCGCGCCACCAGGGCACGGCTCGTACAGGCTGAACGGCTCGCGCGAGCGGGGTGCCCCACGCAGGCCGCCCCGGCGGACGCCGCCGCCCCGCTCATGGGCACGGGCGCGGTCCCTGCCGTTGACGTCGCTGCGGCCCCGGTGCGGCGAGAGACCGCGCCGGACTGACTCCCGGATCCGCCCCTGGCCCGGTTCGGGGTGGGCATCACACGGATGCCGTGCCCCTTTCCAGCTGTTCCCGTCGTCGCGGCGCTCACCGCGCCTATAACTGATCCCATGCCACTGCACTGGAAGCTCGTCATCGACGCGAACGACCCTCTCTCCCAGGCCGACTTCTGGGCCGAAGCCCTCGGCTACCTTCCGGAGGACAACAGCACGCTCATCGAGCAGCTCCTCACCTCAGGGGACGTACCGCCCGAACTGACCGTGGAATGGCATGGCCGTCACGCCTGGCGGGATCTGGCCGCCGTCCGGCATCCGGACGATCCCTACGACGAGCACAGCGGAGCCGGTCTCGGCCGCCGGCTGCTGTTCCAGCGGGTCCCCGAGACCAAGACGGTCAAGAACCGCCTCCACATCGACCTGCACTCCGAACCCGGGCAGCGGGACCGGGAGATCGCCCGGCTGGAGAGCCTGGGGGCCACCGTCACGCACCACGTACAGGCGCAGGGGGGCGATTGGCGCGTCATGCGAGATCCCGAGGGCAACGAATTCTGCGTGCAATAGCGCACGGCGGCTACAGCCGCTGCGGCGACTCGCCTACGGAGCCGCCCCGACCGTCCGCTGACCGAACCCGACTGACCGGTTTCCACTCTTGACGGCCAGTCAGCCTCTCGCTGACCATTCCCCACAAACACGCACCGAGTACAGCTCCAGCACCCCGCGGCACCGCCGTCGCGGGGTGTCACGCACGTTCCGTCCCATCCCCGAACGGAATACCGGAGCCCCCACATGATTCGCTCTGTGCACAGACGCCTCGCCGCTGGCACCGCGATAGCCATCGCCGGACTGCTCGCGGCGGCCGTACCGACCGCCGCGGCCACCGCCGGCACCGCGAGCAGCACCAGCGGCACGGCCGTCGGCGCACCCGCCGTCGCGACACTCGCCGCGCCGCCGGACATCTCCGTCGCGAACGTCAAGGCGCACCTCAACGACCTCCAGTCGATCGCCACCGCCAACGGCGGAAACCGCGCCCACGGCCGTACGGGCTACAAGGCATCGGTCGACTTCGTGAAGGCCAAGCTGGACGCGGCCGGATTCACCACGACCCTCCAGCAGTTCACCTACTTCGGCTCCACCGGCTACAACCTGATAGCCGACTGGCCCGGCGGCGACAGCAACCAGGTGCTGATGGCCGGCTCGCATCTCGACTCGGTCAGCTCGGGTCCCGGCATCAACGACAACGGCTCCGGGTCAGCCGCGATCCTGGAGACCGCGCTGGCCGTCTCGCGCGCCCAGCTCGCCCCGGACAAGCACCTGCGGTTCGCCTGGTGGGGCGCCGAGGAGCTGGGCCTGGTCGGGTCCAAGTACTACGTCAACAACCTCTCGACCACCGAGCGTTCGAAGATCAAGGGCTATCTGAACTTCGACATGATCGGGTCGCCCAACCCCGGTTACTTCGTCTACGACGACGACCCGACGATCGAGCAGACCTTCAAGACCTACTTCTCCGGCATCGGAGTGCCGACCGAGATCGAGACCGAGGGCGACGGCCGCTCCGACCACGCCTCCTTCAAGAACGTAGGCATCCCGGTCGGCGGGCTGTTCACCGGCGCCAGCAACACCAAGTCCAGCGCACAGGCCACGAAGTGGGGCGGCACAGCAGGTCAGGCGTTCGACCGCTGCTACCACTCCTCCTGCGACACCACGTCGAACATCAGCGAGACCGCGCTCGACCGCAACAGCGACGCCGTCGCCTACGCCATCTGGACCCTGTCCGCCGGGACCACCGTCCCGGGTGACGTCTACGAGAACACCACCGATGTCACCATCCCGGACTACGGAAGCGCCGTCACCTCGTCCGTGGCGGTCTCCGGACGCACCGGCAACGCCCCGTCCGCGCTCCAGGTCGGCGTGGACATCAAGCACACCTGGCGCGGTGACCTGGTCATCGACCTGGTGGCCCCGGACGGCAGCACCTACCGGCTGAAGAACTCCAGCGGCAGCGACTCGGCGGACGACGTCGTCACGACCTACACCGTGAACGCGTCCAGCGAGACCGCCAACGGCACCTGGCAGCTCAAGGTCCAGGACGTGGCCCGCTACGACACCGGCTACATCAACAGCTGGAAGCTCACTTTCTGAGCGAACTGAGCAAACTGAGGGACCCGAGCGAGCCGAGCCGTCCGCCGGCCACGCTCACGACCACGGCAAGCGCGGGGTGCCCCCTCCCAGGGGCACCCCGCACCCGTTCGTACCGCTCCTCGACTCCGCGCTGGTGCTGTGGCCGGATAGGTTTGCCGGGAAGCTCGCGGCGTCCGGTGCGGTACATCGCAAGGCGGTGGGGGTCCCCCCGCCGAAGGCAGGGGGAGATCGCCCTCGTACTGGATGTAC
>NZ_JBHXFA010000299.1:0-3545 GCF_042724175.1 Streptomyces sp. NPDC127084 | reverse complement strand
CCTCAGGCGCATCGCCGGTCTTCCTGCTCCAGTCCTCCGTAGCGATCTTGAACACCTCCGAAATGAAGGTATTGCGACGACCGATTGAATCCGCCTTCGCTGCCGCGGTCGCTGTGGATCACGCAGCCGGGCTCCAGTCCGCTGCGGCCGTGGGCCATGTCGAGGGCGTCGACGACGAGCTCGGCGCGGTGGTGGTCGGCCATCGCGTATCCGACCACTTCGCGGGTGGCCAGGTCCAGCCAGATCGCGTCCAGTATCGCCCGGTGGCAGTAAGCCTCCGGTTGCCCGCCCCGGCCCCGCATCCAGCGCGGCACCGGCAGGAGTGGCCGGACCACGGCCCACTCCGCGTCCGTCATGTCCGAGGGATACCGTCGAACACGCTCCGGGTGATCGGCCGCATTCCCGAACCGGTGAGCGACGCAATCACACGACGGAGCAGCGGAGTTGAACTCCACCGGCGCGAGCACGTACAACTGCGGCAACAGGGTCTCCTGGATCTCGGCTGGCTTCGCAACCCCGAGCTACCAAGAGGCCCTGTCTTCATGCCCACGACCGGCCGCGATCACCCGATCGAGACTCCCGTTCGAGGCCCACCCCTCAAGATCGAAACGACAACAGCTACTTAGCCTTGCGTTTAACCTCGCTGCTGTTGGTGTTCCTTGATCGTTTCGGCGCGTTTGACGGTCTTGCCGACGTCCTGGATGCGGGCCTTGTGCTGGTTGCGGCTTCCGGGCGGGCGTCCGGGGCCGGGCTTGCCCGGTTTCGGTGCGGCTGCGGGACGGGCCGCCTTCCGGTGGAGGTTGCGAAACCCTCGCCGGACGCGGGCCGGGGACAGCCGTTCGGTCTTCACGGGGCGTTCCCAGGGGCGGCGTAGGTCCTCGGCGAGGGGGCGGGCGAGTCGGAGCTGGGTGTGCGCGGCGATGATCAGCCAGGTCCACAGGTCAGCCGCGCCGGGATGACGGACGCGTGGCGCGGTCCAGCCGAGCGTCTGCTTGATCATTCTGAAGGTGTGTTCGATGTCGAACCTGCGCAGGAACGTGCGCCACCACAGGTCCACGGTGGGCGGGGCGGCGTCGGTGGCCGAGCACCACAGCCACACCGGCTTGGGGGCGGCCTCGCCGGGCAGTCGTTCCACAGCGAGTCGGATCAACGTGCCGTGCAGCAGCGGGAGTTCTTCTGCGGCGTGCTCCAGCCAGGGCCCGCGGTGGGTAAGGCGGGGGTGCATGCGGTCCCAGGCCATCGCCTCCGCCTTGCCGTAGCGGGTGGTGTCCGTCACCGTGGTGACCTCGGGTGCGTGCCAGGACTCCGGCTTGGCGAGGGTCAGCACGCCGCCGTGCTTGCGTGGCCGCCCGCCCCGGGGGCCGGAGCGGGCGGGGCCCGCGTCGCGGAGCATGACGCGGTCCGAGCGCAGGCGCCCGACCAGGACCACGGGCAGGTCGGCCAAGGCATGGGAGAGGTAGGCGCTGTCGTAGCCGGCGTCCATCACGATCAGCATGTCGGGGTCGCCGTCGTGCCAGTGGCCCGCGGTGATGATGCGGGTGACGACTTCACGCAACTGGGTGGCGGTGACGGTGGTGGCGTCGTCGGCCGGACCCAGGCGGATGGCGTCCAGCAGGGCGCACCAGGAGGTGCGGCCCGATTCGAGGGCCGCGACGAAGGAGTAGGGCCAGCCCGGGATCAGCTGGTCGCAGCTGCGGTCGGCTCGGCGGCCGTGGACGTGGCAGAAGAGCCGGTCGGGGCTGGTGTTCGCATCCGGGCGCAGCCAGTTGGAGACGTCCACCGCCAACGCGATGCGGCCGTCGGTAACGCGGGGCAGCGGGAGGTCGGCCAGCGCCCGGCGCATACGGGCCGGTTGGCACCAGCCCTTGTCCAGAGCCGCGTACAGGGCGCCGTGCCCGCGCCGCATCTCATGCGCGAGGGAAAGCTCGACCAGCGTCTTGACCGGCCCATCGGTGCACAGCACAGCGTCGGTCAGCTCGAAGAGCACGTCCGCGCGGGCGTACAGGCTCTCGTAGAACTCGACCCGAAAGCGGGACAACACGTCCAATGCCTGGCCTGCGGGCGCGTCGACGGACAGACTCATACACAGCGGCCGTTCTCTCGGTGCTTCGTGACTCGACATCTCGAAGCGTGGAGAACGGCCGCCTCCGCTGTCCCAGGAAGAACCGCAGATCAGCAGGTCGGGTGACGCGCGAGGTTAAACGTCAAGCTTAGACGCCCTGCAATCGGTGAAGGCCAACATCACCTGGCTGGTCGAGACGAAGAAGGCCCACTACATTGCGGTCATCAAGACCAACCAGCCCACCGCGTACGCCCAGCTCGCCGCTCTGCCCTGGACATCGATCACCGTCCAGCACACCGCCTCCGCCACCGCCCACGGACGGCGCGAGTCCCGGTCGATCAAGGCCTGTTCCATCGCCGACAGCCTCGGCGGGATCGCCTTCCCCCCACGCCCGCCTCGCCATCCGCGTCCACCGCCGCCGCAAGCCCACCGGCAAGCCCGAGAGCCGCGAGAGCGTCTACGCCGTCACCAGCCTGAATATCCACCAGACCAGCCCCGCCGACCTCGCCACCGCCATCCGCGGGCACTGGGGAATCGAAAATTCCTCCCACTACATCCGAGATGTCACCTTCGCCGAGGACACCTCAACCGTCCACACCGGCAACGCGCCCCGCGCCATGGCCACCTTCCGCAACCTCGCCATCGGCACCCTGAAGATCCTCGGAGCCAACAACATCGCCAAGACCACCCGCGCCATCCGCCACGAGCCCGAACGAGCACTCGCCATCCTCGGCATCACCAACAACCCCGACACTCACTGAACTTGATCAAGCCCTGAGGTCAAAAGGGGCAGCCTCGAAGAACGAAACGGACAGGACGCCGAAGCAGATCCCGGGCGGGATGAACGGCGACGCATCCGGCGTCGCCGAAAACTGAGGCTGAAGGCCGCCCTCCTGGGACGCTCCAGGGGCGGACAGGCCGGCAAGATCCACCTCGCCGCCGACCGCAAGTGCTGACCGCGGGCCAGGCTGCCGACAGCCCGCAATTCATCCCCGTCCTGGGGAAGCTACGGGTCCGAGGCCCCCTCGGCCGTCCTCGCACCCGGCCGGACGCGGTCGCCGCCGACATAGCCTATTCCTCCCGCGGCAACCGGGCCCACCTGCGCAGACGCGGCATCAAGGCAGTGATCCCGGAGAAGACGGACCAGGCCTCCAACCGAAAGAAGAAGGGCTCCAGGGGCGGCCGGCCCGTCAGCCATGACACCGGCCTCTACAAAGAGAGGAACACCATCGAGCGCCTGATCAACAAGCTCAAGGCCTGGCAAGGCATCGCCACCCGATACGACAAGACCCCAGACAGCTACCTCGCCGGCCTTCACCCACGCGCCTCGATGATCTGGATCACAGACCTCGCCAGGACCACCAAATGATCACGACTCGATACGCACCCTAGGGCCCGTATTGGGTTGTGACCAATCTGAGGGTTTCGCCCTCGCGGTCGCGCTTGATCCGCTAGATCGTGTTGTGTGACGCGTGTGCAACTG
>NZ_JBHXFA010000298.1:1940-3610 GCF_042724175.1 Streptomyces sp. NPDC127084 | reverse complement strand
TCCAGGCATTCGACATCGCCTTCGACGGACGCCTCACCCACAACCGAATCTGACCCACTACACCAACCCAGTTACACCGTTCACTGGACAGACCCTGGACAGACCCGGGCGGTTCACGGTCACGTCTGTCATCAGGTGGCACTCCACTTTCAAGATCCACCGTTGACCGTACAGACCCCCCCCGCCCGGCGGTTCAGATGGGTGAGTTGTTCTGCGAGCCTGTCCGGTGCGCACTCCATATGTGGATGACGGTAGGCACTATATGTGGTTCGTGACACTTGTTGCGCTTTCATGGCCGGCATGGTTCTCAGAGAGTGGGGTAGTCGATGGTTTCTGACGGGTTGAGAAGGTCCCGGTTTGGTCCGCTTCCGGCGCGGAGACGCGCGCTCGTCGGCAGTGCGCTGGCGGCGCTGGTTCTCGTGGGTCTGGGTTATAGCGCTGAGGCATCCGTGCCGGTTACGCGGACAGACGGGCAGGGTTTGTCGTCGGCGAGCGATAGATGTGAACGGTATCCCAATGGTGGGGGCGTTCTCGGGGGCGTGGGCTGGTGCAAAGACCGTGGCCCGACCGGAGCTCGAGGACCCACCGGAGCCACGGGACCCACGGGACCCACCGGAGCCGCTGGTACCGCAGGAGCACCCGGACCCACCGGAGCCACCGGAGCCACTGGTACCGCAGGAGCACCCGGACCCACCGGCCCCACCGGAGCCACCGGAGCCACTGGTACCGCAGGAGCACCCGGCCCCACCGGAGCCACCGGAGCCACCGGAGCCACTGGTACCGCAGGAGCACCCGGCCCCACCGGAGCCACGGGGCCGGTGGGGCCGGTCGATACCGAGATCGTTATCGGGGATCCCGTGACGATTCCCGGCGGGCCGTGACGCGCGTTCTCACATTCGCGGGAGAACGTCCAACGCCCGTGTTGGAACCAGACCCATATACGGTCACCCTTCCCACGCTCGCGCGGGCCGATGTCCTGCGCCTGCTTCTCCCACTCACGTAAGAGCGGGGAAGACCAGCCATACCTCCCACCCTCACGGCTCGCCACGCTCCCCAGCGCCGCGAGGAACACCCCATCACCACGACCCAAGCCCGCGTCGCGTACAAAAAGCACGAGCAGCCCCTAGGGAAGAAGCACACCCCGGGCGGGCCTGTTGCTTGTCCCGGGATACACCCCTCCCAGCCCCATCTCCCGGGCTGACGGCGGAAGAAGAAGCCCAGCGAGGCGGTGGCACGCCGCGCTTCGCGACTCCACCAACGGTTCACACCACCTGAGCACGTCGAAAAGAGCAGGAGGCTTTCATGTCGGGTATCGCGGTACAGCAGGTAGCGGCACAAGAACCCGCGAACCCAAGCACCCGACATCCGAAAGCATGGCTCTCCCGACTGCGTGCCTGTACGGCAGGCCTGGCGATCCTGATCGGCCTCAGCACCCCACTCACCCTGGCCACCCCCGCCACCGCCGCACCAGGCACCTACACCTACGTCACCAACTTCAGCTCGAACAACGTGTCGGTGATCGACACCACCAACAACACCGTCCTCACCACCATCCCCGTCGGCACCCAGCCGTTTGGTGTGGCCATCTCCCCCGACGGCGCACGCGCCTACGTCACCAACCTCGACTCGGACAATGTGTCGGTGATCAACACCACCGACAACACCGTCCT
>NZ_JBHXFA010000298.1:0-1840 GCF_042724175.1 Streptomyces sp. NPDC127084 | reverse complement strand
GCGCACGCGCCTACGTCACCAACCTCGACTCGGACAATGTGTCGGTGATCAACACCACCGACAACACCGTCCTCACCACCATCCCCGTCGGCACCGGGCCTCGAGGTGTGGCCATCTCCCCCGACGGCGCACGCGCCTACGTCACCAACCAAGGCTCGAATAATGTGTCGGTGATCAACACCACCGACAACACCGTCCTCACCACCATCCCCGTCGGCACCCAGCCTTTGGGTGTGGCGGTCTCCCCCGCCGGCGGACGCGCCTACGTCACCAACGTCGACTCGAATAATGTGTCGGTGATCAACACCACCGACAACACCGTCCTCACCACCATCCCCGTCGGCACCCAGCCTGTTGGTGTCACGGTCGGAGCCGTACCAGGACAAGCCACAGTCGACTGCCCCAGCGGCAGCGTCCTCACCGGCGGCGGATTCAAACTCACCGGACCCGCCCCCGACGACCTCACCAGCCAACCCGTCGACGACACCTGGCTGGTCAGCGGCCAAAACGAAACACAAAAACCCCTCACCCTCACCCCCTACGCCCTCTGCGCCGACAACACCCCCTAACGGGCTGCGGCGCCGGGAATGTCCATCCCCTGGAAGCGTAGAGACCTTTCTGCGCGGCCTCGCCTCTCTGGTGGGCCAGGGCACGCTGCTGACTGATCATCTGCTCGAACTACGCAGGGGGACGCGTCGCCCCTCTGAGCCACCGGAGCCACCCGGGCGGGTACTGCACGCTGTGCTGGCTTCGCACTGTCCACCTGCTCGCTGACACCGTAGCGGTCTCACCGGAGGACATAGCGGCATGACCATCTGGCGCGTCGACAAAGCGGCCCGGCATCATGCCGCAACCGACGTCCCGACTCCACAGCGCCGTATCTCGTCCTTGACCCTGGCCTTGGCACCACGTGGGCATCGGAGCCGGACGCGTGGCGTAGAGCCACGCGCACCGGCGTGCGTCTCCGCAGTCCCGGATACGTACGCCGATTATTTCGCCGAATATTGTCCGGCTGAGCTTCGCGAATAATGCTTGCGAAATAACACCGTTAACAAGAACCCTCGGCACAGGTACATTAGTGAATGTAATCGTGCTACGGTGGAGCAAAACAGTCCACGCTATGAGTTGTGGGCCCCGCACCTGCACCCGCGTCCGGACCGAAGCCGCCATCCGGTCCAGCGTCGAGAACCCCGGCAGCTCCAGTCCCGCGCGGACCAACTCCTCCAGCGCCACATTGACCAGGTCCACCACCGATGCACGGACCGGCGCAGCCTCCTCCATCGCGGTGACGGCGATCTCCCGGGCACGGGCAGGGTCGTGCACCAGGCCCAGGTACTCCCGAATCCAGGCGCGATAGCGCTCCGCGGACCGCCCAGCGACCGCTGCCACCACATCCTCAGGCAACCCGGCGACGGCACGGACCCGGACAACGACCCGCTCGGGAACCTGCTCCAGATCAGGGAAGTACCCAGCCTGGCACAGGACTTCAGCAGCACCAGCAACGCGAGAAGTGCCTCCGGGGGCTCGCGGGTCCGCAACCGCGCCCATGCAATCTCGGCCTCACCCGGGGTGAAGAACTGCGCCAGCTCGCGCTCGGAGATGATCCGCTTGAACCTTGGATACGCCGTCCGCTCCACCAACGCCACAACCACACCGCCAATCACATGATCAGCAGCACACTACCTCCGACTCAGGAGCCTACGATCATCACGGAGCGCCACCAGAACCGCATACACCCTGTGACCTTCAGTGAACCTCTTTCATCCTGAATGGTTGCGGGTCAGGAGTGTGTGGATGGCTTGGACGATGGTGCTGATGCGGCGGGTGGAGCATCGGGCTC
>NZ_JBHXFA010000297.1:0-3649 GCF_042724175.1 Streptomyces sp. NPDC127084 | reverse complement strand
CATTTTCTGAGGCTTTCCTCCGGGCGCTTCCCTTCGGTGTTTCCAACCTTACCAGATTCTTATTCCGTTCCGTTCCCGGTTCGGATTCTGATTCCAGTGGCCGTTGGAGGGCCTTTTTGCCTTTCGGCTGATCCGACTTTATCAGAACTTCTGAGTCGGAATTCCCACCCTCTTCGCTCACCACCGTTCGCACACGTGTGTGCCCGGGGGTTCGCTGAGGCGGAGCCGTAAACGTACTGGAGCGGAGCAGCCGATGCAAATCGAGGGCCGCTCCGCTCCTGGTTCACCCGACGGTGTGTCAGACCTCCACGACCACGGGCAGGATCATCGGGCGCCGGCGGTAGGTGTCGGAAACCCACTTGCCGATGGTCCGCCGGATGAGCTGCTGCAGCTGGTGCGGCTCGGCGACACCGTCCGCCGCGGACTTCTGCAGGGCTTCCTCGATCCTCGGGATGACCGCGTCGAACGCGTTGTCCTCGATACCGGAGCCGCGTGCGTGGATGTTCGGGCCACCCACGATCTTGCCTGTGGTCGAGTCGACCACGACGAAGACGGAGATGATGCCCTCGTCGCCGAGGATGCGCCGGTCCTTGAGCGAGCTCTCGGTGACATCGCCGACCGAAAGGCCGTCGACGTAGACGTATCCGGCCTGGACCTTGCCGGAGATCCTGGCCTTGCCGTCGATCAGGTCGACGACGACTCCGTCCTCGGCGATCACGATGCGGTCCTTCGGGACACCCGTCAGGGCTCCGAGCTCGGCGTTGGCACGCAGGTGGCGCCATTCGCCGTGGACCGGCATCAGGTTCTTCGGCCGGCAGATGTTGTAGAAGTACAGCAGCTCGCCCGCCGAAGCGTGGCCCGAGACATGGACGCGGGCGTTGCCCTTGTGGACGACGTTCGCGCCCCAGCGGGTCAGGCCGTTGATGACGCGGTAGACCGCGTTCTCGTTGCCGGGGATGAGCGACGAGGCCAGGATGACGGTGTCGCCCTGGACGATGCGGATCTGGTGGTCGCGGTTGGCCATCCGGGAGAGTGCCGCCATCGGCTCGCCCTGGGAGCCCGTGCAGACGAGCACGACCTCGTGGTCGGGCAGGTCGTCGAGCGTATTGACGTCCACGACGAGACCGGCCGGGATCCTGAGGTAGCCGAGGTCGCGCGCGATGCCCATGTTGCGGACCATCGAGCGGCCGACGAACGCGACCCGGCGGCCGTACTCGTGCGCGGCGTCGAGGATCTGCTGGATGCGGTGGACATGGCTGGCGAAGCTGGCCACGATGATGCGCTTCTTGGCGCCGGCGAAGACGCCGCGCAGCACGTTGGAGATATCGCGTTCGGCCGGGACGAAGCCGGGGACCTCGGCGTTCGTGGAGTCGGAGAGCAGCAGGTCGATGCCCTCCTCGCTCAGCCGGGCGAAGGCGTGCAGGTCGGTGAGACGGCCGTCCAGCGGGAGCTGGTCCATCTTGAAGTCGCCGGTGTGGACGACCATGCCCGCCGGAGTGCGGATGGCGACGGCCAAGGCGTCCGGGATGGAGTGGTTGACCGCGATGAACTCGCAGTCGAAGGGACCGATGCGCTCCCGGTCGCCTTCGACCACCTCCAGTGTGTAGGGGCGGATGCGGTGCTCCTGGAGCTTGGCCTCGATGAGCGCGAGGGTCAGCTTGGAGCCGATCAGCGGGATGTCCGGCTTCAGCCGGAGCAGGAAGGGGACGCCGCCGATGTGGTCCTCGTGGCCGTGCGTGAGCACGATGCCCTCGACGTCGTCGAGGCGGTCCTTGATCGCGTTGAAGTCCGGAAGGATCAGGTCGACACCCGGCTGCTCCTCCTCGGGGAAGAGGACGCCGCAGTCCACGATCAGGAGTCGGCCGTCGTACTCGAAGACCGTCATGTTTCGGCCGATCTCACCGAGACCGCCGAGCGGGGTGACGCGCAGGCCGCCCTGGGGGAGCTTCGGCGGAGTGCCGAGTTCGGGATGCGGATGACTCAAAAGACTCTCCTCACCACACGCGCCACGTACCGCGTGGGCACGTGGCGCGTGTGACATTCGTGCACTTGCTGTTGTCATTGATGTGATGCTTGTTCAGTTGCTTCATATTCAGTTGTGAAGTCTGTGATTACAGCTGTACCCCGCCGGCGGCGAGATCCAGCTTGAGCTGTGCGGTCTCGGCTTCGCTGAGCTCCACCAGCGGCAGGCGCAGCGGGCCGGCGGGCAGTCCCTGGAGCGCGAGCGCCGCCTTGGTGGTGATGACGCCCTGGGTGCGGAACATGCCGGTGAAGACCGGGAGCAGCTTCTGATGGATCTCGGTGGCCTTCTGGACGTCACCGGCGGTGTACGCGTCGACCAGGGCGCGCAGCTCGGGGGTGACCACATGGCCGACCACGGAGACGAAGCCGATGGCGCCGACCGACAGCAGCGGAAGGTTGAGCATGTCGTCGCCCGAGTACCAGGCCAGGCCGCTCTGGGCGATGGCCCAGCTGGCGCGGCCGAGGTCGCCCTTGGCGTCCTTGTTCGCGACGATGCGCGGATGCTGGGCGAGCCTGACGATCGTCTCGGTGTCGATCGGCACCCCACTGCGGCCGGGGATGTCGTACAGCATCACCGGGAGTCCTGTGCTGTCGGCGATGGCCGAGAAGTGCCGGTACAGACCCTCCTGAGGGGGCTTGTTGTAGTACGGCGTGACGGCGAGCAGGCCGTGTGCTCCGGCGCGCTCGGCGGCGCGGGCGAGCTCGATGCTGTGGTGGGTGTCGTTGGTGCCGATTCCGGCGACCACGTGGGCCCGGTCTCCGACCGCTTCGATGATGGCCCGGACGAGCTGGTCTTTCTCCGCGTCGCTGGTGGTCGGGGACTCGCCGGTGGTGCCGTTGACGATCAGGCCGTCGTTGCCTGCGTCCACCAGGTGGGCGGCGAGCCGCTGCGCGCCGTCGAGATCGAGTGCGCCGTCCGCCGTGAACGGCGTGACCATCGCGGTGAGGACCCGTCCGAAGGGGGTCTGCGGAGTGGAGATCGGAGCCATGGGTAACACGCTACTCGCTGCTCAGCGGGTAGGGGCCCCTCGGGGGACGTGACGTACGCCGTGAGCTGTGGAGCCCGGCACTGCCTGCTCGGGGGTTCAAGCAGTGCCGGGTCCGTTTGATCAGGCTAGATGAACTTCTCCAAATGCCGCAATACGGACACTTCGTGCGGCCCATCCGTACATGTGTGCCCGATCGGCAAACAGAGGTGCGCTACGGGGCGACACGACCGTTGGCATTGAAGGCCGAGTAGGTGAGCGGCATGAGCTTGGCCCACTGCTCCTCCATCTTCTCGCCGACCATCTCGATCTCCCGCTGCGGGAAGGACGGGACCTTCGCCAGCTCGTGCTGGGTACGCAGGCCGAGGAAGTGCATCAGCGAGCGTGCGTTGCACGTGGCGTACATCGAGGAGAAGAGGCCTACGGGGAGGACGGCTCGGGCCACCTCGCGGGCCACGCCGGCGGCGAGCATCTCCTGGTAGCGCTCGTACGCCTGGACGTACGACTCCTGCATCGAACGCTCCACGATTTCCTGCTGCGCCTCCGTGCCCGACACGAACTCGTACTTGCCCGGGCGTCCCTGCTGGACGAGCTTGCGCTCCTCTCCGGGGACGTAGAAGACCGGTTGAAGTTCCCTGTAG
>NZ_JBHXFA010000296.1:0-3650 GCF_042724175.1 Streptomyces sp. NPDC127084 | reverse complement strand
TCCCGGAGTATCCTTGGGTATCCGGCGCCGCTCGTTACGTTCGGTGACCGTGGCGGTCTTCAGTGGTGGCTGTCCGCTTCGGGTGTTGATGTCGGGTTCGGGCCGTTCGTCCATCCGGAAGTTCGGGGCGCGGTCGCCCTCATGGATCCGGTGCGGTGCTCCTCGGCGGAGCGCGGCAGGGGCCGTTGTTCGCTGGCGCAAGCGACGTGTGGCCGATCGCTCGCTTTGTCGACAAGGTAACTGGCGCCCCCTCGGCGCCAGTTCCCTTCTCATGTCACAGTTGGAGCCATTGCCTCAGTCAACTCCCCTTATTCCGGGCATCGCACGCGCAACGTCCTTGACGCCTTCGCGAAAACTGGGAAGGCTGGCGCGCGGCATGCGTGTTTCCGGAGTCCGTGGGCGGGGAAGGCGAGTCCGACCCCAGCGGCCGGTGCTCCTCGACGCTGCAGCAATGACGTAGAGCTACTGGGGGTAGCACACAGATGACGAAGAAGACGCGGGTCCGTGTGGCACGGATAGCCGCCGGCGCGGTGATTGCGGCCGGTGCGTCCCTGACTGCCGCGGGTGCCGCTCAGGCCGTCGGTATCGGTGTGGACGTTGTGGGGATCAAGGCTGAGGCCGGGGTTTCCAAGGAGGGTGTCGAGGTCGGTCTCGGCGTCGGCGGCGGGAACGAGGGCAACGGCAACGGCGGCGGCGGCAACGACGACGAGCCGTGCATCCCCGGCGACGCCTCTTGCCCGACGGATCCCACCGACCCGACGGACCCGACGGATCCCACCGACCCGACGGACCCGACGGATCCCACGGACCCGACGGACCCGACGGATCCCACGGACCCCACGGACCCGACGGATCCCACGGACCCCACGGACCCGACGGATCCCACGGACCCGACGGACCCGACGGACCCGACGGACCCGACGGACCCGACCGACCCCACGGACCCGACGGACCCCACGGACCCGACCGACCCGACCACCCCCGGTGGTAACGGGAACGGCGGCGGCAACGGGAACGGTAACGGCGGCGGGAACGGCAACGGCAACGGCGGCGGCAACGGGAACGGCGGCGGCAACGGCGCTGACGGTGGCTCCGGCGACTGCACCGTGAACGTCGAGGGTGCCGAGTGCGTTGACAACACCGACACCAACAACGCCGGCTCCACCCCGGTCGAGCAGGGTCAGGCCAAGGAAGAGCTCGCCGAGACCGGTGCCACGCAGACCACGTTCCTGCTGGTCGGTGCCGCGACCATGATCGCGGGCGGGATCGGCTTCCGGATGCTGCCCCGTCTCGCCGGCGGCGGGCGTACGGCCGCCTGAGTGGTCGCAGCCGTACGTGAGTGCGCGGCGTAACCACTCGTAACAGAGTGCACAAGGGGCCCGGGCGCCGAATGGCGTCCGGGCCCCTTGGTGCGTCTGCGGCGTCCTGAGAGACCCTGAGAGGCGTTCAGTCCTGCCTTCCGGCCCCTCGGGGCGGGGGAATGGCGGGGGAGGCCGTCTACACGGTCTGGTGGGCCGCCAGCAGCGCCACAGCGGCCACCAGGATCGCCAGGAGGGCGAGCAGGGTCGTCGGGCTCAAGCCCGCCAGCGGCCCGGATGACTGCTGCAGCCGCTCGCGGCTGCTGCGGCAGACGGGGCACCGGCCCTCGCTGACGGGTGCCGCGCAGTTGGCGCACACCAGTCGGTCGTAGGTCATGCGCTCTCCTCCTCCCGCACGGCGGAGCCGTCGGCCGAGTCGTACTCCCGGGGTGCCCCGGTGATGCTTCTCAGTGGTCTTCTCCGCTCAACGTGCACGGGGACGCGTCCGTTCCCCTCCCACTGTGCCAGCTCCGGCGCGATTCGGCGCGTCCCCTCGGATGCCCCCCCGTCGCGAAGCGTGCCGGACCGACCCGCCAAAGCCGTACAAATGCCGCAACGCCGGTCGGTGACTGCGCGGGTCATCCTCCTTCGCGTATGGTCACGCACACCTACTCCCAGCTGACCGTGGTGCACTCGTGATCCGATTCGACAACGTCTCCAAGAGCTATCCCAAGCAGAACCGCCCAGCCCTGCGTGATGTCTCCCTGGAGATCGAGAAGGGCGAGTTCGTCTTCCTCGTGGGCTCGTCCGGTTCCGGAAAGTCGACCTTCCTGCGGCTGATCCTGCGCGAGGAGCGCGCCAGCCACGGCCAGGTCCACGTCCTGGGCAAGGACCTCGCACGCCTGTCGAACTGGAAGGTGCCGCACATGCGCCGCCAGCTCGGCACGGTCTTCCAGGACTTCCGCCTGCTGCCCAACAAGACCGTCGCCGAGAACGTGGCCTTCGCCCAGGAGGTCATCGGCAAGTCCCGCGGCGAGACCCGCAAGTCCGTGCCCCAGGTGCTCGACCTCGTCGGGCTGGGTGGCAAGGAAGACCGGATGCCCGGTGAGCTCTCCGGCGGCGAGCAGCAGCGCGTCGCCATCGCCCGGGCGTTCGTCAACCGCCCCATGCTGCTGATCGCGGACGAGCCCACCGGCAACCTGGACCCGCAGACCTCCGTCGGCATCATGAAGCTGCTGGACCGGATCAACAGGACCGGCACCACAGTGGTGATGGCGACCCACGACCAGAACATCGTGGACCAGATGCGCAAGCGCGTCATCGAGCTCGAACAGGGCCGGCTCGTACGTGACCAGGCGCGCGGCGTCTACGGCTACCAGCACTGAAAGGCTGAACGACTCGCCATGCGTGCCCAGTTCGTACTGTCGGAGATCGGCGTCGGTCTCCGCCGCAATCTCACGATGACCTTCGCGGTGA
Source organism: Streptomyces sp. NPDC127084 (assembly GCF_042724175.1). Taxonomy (NCBI): domain Bacteria; kingdom Bacillati; phylum Actinomycetota; class Actinomycetes; order Kitasatosporales; family Streptomycetaceae; genus Streptomyces; species Streptomyces sp. NPDC127084. The sequence continues at coordinate 876 of NZ_JBHXFA010000296.1, read as the reverse complement.
TCGTCTCCGTGGCCCTGTCGCTCGCGCTCTTCGGCGGTGCGCTGCTCATGCGTGAGCAGGTCAGCACCATGAAGGACTTCTGGTACGACAAGGTCAACGTCTCCATCTTCCTCTGCAACAAGAACGACGCGGAAACAGACGAGAAGTGCTCCAAAGGCGCGGTGACCGCCGAGCAGAAGGAGCAGATCGAGAGCGATCTCAAGAAGATGGACGTCGTCGACACCGTGCACCGGGAGTCGGCTGACGAGGCGTACAAGCACTATCGCGAGCAGTACAGCGACACCCCCATCGCCGCGACGATCACCCCTGACCAGATGCAGGAGTCGTTCCGGGTCAAGCTCAAGGACCCGGAGAAGTACCAGGTGGTGGCCACCGCGTTCGCAGGCCGGGACGGTGTGCAGTCCGTACAGGATCAGCGAAACATCCTGCAGAACCTGTTCGACCTGATGGAAGGCATGAACATCGCGGCGCTGTTCGTGATGGGGCTGATGCTGATCATCGCACTGATGCTGATCGTCAACACCGTGCGTGTCTCGGCGTTCAGCCGTCGGCGTGAGACCGGGATCATGCGGCTTGTCGGTGCTTCCAGCATCTACATCCAGATGCCGTTCATCATGGAGGCCGCTTTCGCGGGCCTTCTCGGCGGCGTGGTGGCATGTGTGCTGCTGCTGGCGGGCCGGTACTTCCTGATCGACCACGGCCTCGCGCTCTCCGAGAAGATGCAACTGGTCAACTTCATCGGCTGGGACGCCGTGATCGAGGTCTTGCCTTTGGTGCTCATCATCGGTCTCCTGATGCCCGCTCTTGCCGCTTTCATCGCGTTGCGCAAGTACCTCAAGGTGTGACAAGCGCCCCGGGCGCCGTACGGTCAACGAC
>NZ_JBHXFA010000295.1:2755-3659 GCF_042724175.1 Streptomyces sp. NPDC127084 | reverse complement strand
GAAGGGCGCGGCGTGACCGAGGTGAAGGTCAAGGACATTTACACGGTCGGCACCACGACGGAGGGGAGGACCTGATGCCCGAGCGGAACATCGACTTCGGCAAGTTCGGCGCCCGCGGCATCAAGGGCCACGAAGCCGTCGCCCGCCAGCTCGACGCGCTCGCCGGCTACATCGCCACCCCGATCACCGCCCGGCGCGGCCTGCTGGCCCGCCTGCACTACCTCACCCGCACCGACCATGCCCAGGCGGCCGCCCGCGCGGCCGGACTGACCGTCACCGGCCGCACCCTGCGCGCCTGGCTCGCCGGCGCCCGCACCCCCTCGCGCGCCAGCCTCGCCGCGATCGAGCAGGCGTACCGCGCCGTGCGGCGCGAGAACGTCGCGCGCTACCTGCTCGCCCGCCTCAACCGCGGCACCCGAGTGGAGATTCACCCGCTCAACCAGTCGCAGGTCGGCCGGCCCTACCAACGACCGGTGGAGTTCCGGACGCTGAACGTCCGTCACTGGGACCGGATCGTCGCCGCGTGGGCCGCCGACGACGACCAGGAGCTGGACGACGCCTGGATCGACCAGGTCGCCGACCTCGGCTCCCAGTGGGGCCAGTACGAGTACGTCACCAACGTGGGTTTCGCGGCCTGAGGAGACGTCGGCCTGCCCCTACGGAGGGAAGAGGCCGTCCAGCTCACAACTGCCGACCGAGGGCCGCTCGACAGTGGACGAGACGACCTCCGGTCCCTGGGACTCCGCGCTGCACGGCGCGGGCCCGGGTGTCCGCGGAGGCACAGATGGCTCCCGTCGGCCGCCCGGCCGACGCCTGCTTTCCGAACCACACGTTGGGTTTGTTTCCTGCCCTGGATATCGACCGCGCGGCTGAACCCCCCCACGTGGCCGAAGTGGTCGGACGA
>NZ_JBHXFA010000295.1:0-2745 GCF_042724175.1 Streptomyces sp. NPDC127084 | reverse complement strand
GTGGTCCCGCCCGGCGCTGTTTGTCGCCGGGGCGCCTGCCCCCCGGTGCGTCGCCGAAGGTGACGGACTTGCCCCGCCGGCCACCGTTCCCCCAGCGACAGGACACTGGATGACAAGAGGAACCAGCGGCTCCTGCTGCCGCCCCGCAGGCGGGCCTGAAGCGGTGTCAGGCTGCGGCCGCGGGCGGGATTCCGAGAGAAACCCGCCCCCTTGGGCGCATCGGCCCGGATGCCACGATCGACGACAGACTTCGCAGGTGACCGCCCCTGAAGAGCTGTGAGCCATTGGCCAAAGCCCGGGGGAGCGTAAGGGATGTAAGTGCGACATGCACCCATACGTTCTTCATGGGCATGTCGAGAGTGACGGACGCCACATTGAACAGATCTGTCGGAACTGAACCACTGCGTGCTCGGCGTTGTCCCACACCCGAAAACCCCTCCCCCCCGAGCCGCACGTAGCGTGACCACCCGTGATGTGCCGTTGGGACAACCGTTGCACAAGCGCAACTTCGCATCCGGGCGGGACGGTACAGGAATCAACTAGCCGTCAAAGAGCGGCTTAACACCGGAGTTGACCTGCATGGGGTCCGCACAGGCGGGTGGGGTAAGCGTGACCCGGTAAGCTCATCGCAGCAGCTTCTCTTGGGGCGTAACCGGTCGATCGGTTGACCCGTACGGGGCCGATCGGCTCCGCAACGAGAGGAGTTGTCGCGTATGGAAGACCCGCCTGATGAGGGCGGAGAGCAGAAAGACCGGAAGATCGTTGAGAAGGTGATCGGCTGGTTGACGCTGCAGGCACTCGCTGCCTTGCTGCGTCACTGGATCGAGAGCTCGCTCTAAAACGTCGAAGGCCCCCTGTGCGACCAGAGGGCCTCCCGGGAACACGCTCCCAGACGCCAGCCCTGTGCCTCCGCCAACGGAAGTCATGAACCGTGGAGGTGCAGGGCCATTTCATGCAATGTACGGCGACCGCAACCCCCAAACTGTGCGGTCTGTGCTCCCCAACCTCGCGCATTTCCGGGAAAGCATCCACCAGTTGTGCCGCTAAAATACATGCTAGTGCAGGTGGAAGCATCGGACGCACGCACGTTGTGTAGAGCACTCTAGTAACACAGAGTACCTCTGAAGTGGTCCCAGAGAGTAGAGAGAGCACCCAGATGGCACGCGGCCTGGCTGATTTCAGCCCCTCTGCGCTGCAAGCACAGCGAATGAACCTCGACGGGCGTCCAGACCGGACCTCCATGTCCGCCGACGCGCTGGCACGCGCCACGGGAACGACGAAAGCACAAATCCTCGCCTACGAGAACGGGCACAAAGTGCCAGATCCTCCACGGATCAAAGCCCTTGCCCACGCACTGAAGATCGACCCCAGGCAGCTCATGGACGACAGCGCCCAACAGACATGGACACTGGCGGACTGGCGCCGCGCGGGAGGACTACGAGCACAGGACGTCGTGACCATCCTCGGGATCTCCCCCAAGAACTACCGGCGCTTCGAGACCGAGGGCATCCTCCCCAGCCGCCGGCCCCAGTTCCTGGACGAAGTCGCCGAAGTCCTCAACGTGCCACGCCAAACGGTAGAGGCCGCCATGGACCAGACCCCCGGGGTCAGGGAGCGCCGCGCCCGCGCCCGCGAGCTGGTGCTGGCGATGGCGGAGAAGTACGTTTCCCGGCCCGGACCATGGCGCGGGCCGGCTCTCGACGACCCCAACCTCGTTGAACTAGCCCTCGCCTACGGCCGTCCTGTCCAACGCCTGCACCGCGTACTCACCCACGAACTGGGGGAACTGAGGCAGAACCAGGTACGCGCCCTGCGCGAACGCATCATCGCCGACTACGACACCGACCGCGACCGCCAGGCCAACGCCCAGTACGCGGTGGACCGCTGGAACAACGTCTTCCAACGAGACCAGTCCCTGATTCCTCAACGCCTTGAACGCTTCCACCGCACAGCTCAACCCTCAAGCCTCTGGCAAGCCCTGGTCGACCTCTACACCGCCGACGCGACGGTGCGTGCCGACGCCGGCACATGGGCGCCGGCCGAACTCCTGGGCAAGCGCCCTGACGAGCTGTCCCAGTACATGGTCGAGCGACACCTCGTTGGCGACGTAGAAGTGTGCCGACTCACGGCGCAGGGAGCCAATCACGTCCTCACGTTCAACGGCCTGTACGCGGCCCTCTATCCGACAGCGCGCAGGCCCATGCGCCTCACCACGCGGGGCACCCCCAAGACGCGCAGTACAACAGACACATTCACCATCCCCGGATATGCGGAACGCCTGGTAGTCCCCCAGCCGACCATAGAGGCCATCCGCGCCGAGCTTATGAGTTCCAAGACAGCCGTCAACCTAAAACTGAGCCCGTCAGTAAACCTCTCAATAGGAATGAAGCTGCTCTCGACTTCTCCGGTAGAAGATTCGCCACAGGCCGAGAGGGCCTATATCGAAACCGAATGATTCATTCTTGGGCGGTGGAAATTCGGAAGCCCCTTCTCTTCTGGAGAGACACTAGGGTGTGGTCCCAGAATCTATCCGCTACGCAGGAATGACGCACGCTGACTGTGGATCTTTTTGATCCTGAGGAGTTGCGCACAGTCGGACCTGAATCCGGAACTTGACGCCAAGACGGCACTCCGAGGGATCCCGCCCCGGCCAACCCCCGCCGGCCTCCCTTCCAGCCAGCCGCTTTAGCAGGGCTGGGGCGCGGAGCGCACCGGTCCTGTCCGGGGCCGGCCGGAGGCTGGTCC
>NZ_JBHXFA010000294.1:1921-3738 GCF_042724175.1 Streptomyces sp. NPDC127084 | reverse complement strand
GAGCAGGCCGTTGCGCAGGTTGGTGAGGGTGCTGCTGAGGATGCGGGAGACGTGCATCTGGGACAGGCCGAGTTCGGTGCCGATCTGGGCCTGGGTCATCTCCTGGCCGAAGCGGAGCTCGAGGATGGTGCGTGCGCGTTCATCGAGCTGGGCGAGGAGGGGCGCGAGAGAGTGGAGGTCTTCGACGAGGTCCATGGCGTGGTCGCGGATGCCGATGCGGTCAGCGTAGGAGCGGCCGTCGTTCAGGGTCGCGGGAGTCTCGTCGTCGTTGTGGGGGGCGTCCAAGGAACAGGCGGTGTAGCCGGCGGCGGCGACCAGTCCCTCCCTCACCTCGTCCTCGCTGACCTTGAGGTAGGCGGCCAGTTCCGCGGTGGTCGGCTCGTGGCCGAGCTCAGCGGCCAAATGGTCCCTTGCCTTGGCGAGGTCGACGCGCAGTTCCTGCAAGCGTCGCGGGACGTGGACGTCCCAGGAGGTGTCGCGGAAGTGGCGCATGATCTCGCCGCGTATGTAGGGCAGGGCGAAGGTGGTGAACGTGACGCCCCGGGCGAGGTCGAAACGGTCGATGGCCTTGATCAGGCCGATGATCCCGACCTGGACGATGTCCTCCATCTCCCCGGTGCCGCGGTTGCGGAACCGCCCGGCCGCGAACTTCACCAGGGACACGTTCATCTCGATGAGCGTATTGCGCACGTACTGGTACTCCCTGGTGCCCTCCTCCAAAGCCGCGAGCCGCTCCATGAAGACCAGACTGAGCTCCCGCGCATCCTTCGCTTCCACCCCCGCCGCGTCGCCATGAGGCACGGGCGGGAGGGACGCGTCCCTCAACAGAGTGGCGGACGCGGACGGCGCAGTCTCCATGGTTGTCATCGCGGTCTCCTTCCCAAGGAGAGGGAGGGGGTCTCTCGCGGCGGCTTCCCGTCCCTGGGCGTTTCACGCCCGCTTTTCCCAGCCTGACTGGCTCCGTCGAGGGCCTGCTCGATCCGGTCCTGCGTGGTCTCCAGAGCGAGCCCTTATAGGCCCAGTCCCCGCGGGTGCGCGGCCGGAGCACAGTCGATCTTGCCGGCCCACGACTCGACATCACGGCACGGGCGGCGCGCGGCCATGCCTCCAGTGAACGCCCGGTGCGGTGCCGCTGGCACCACCCCGGGCGAACTCCGGGCAGTCACCCACTGACGCCTGGCCACTGTACGGGCGGGGGAATCCCGGCTTCGGTATTGGCGTCGATGTCATCGAGACCGCTCACCTCGACCACCTCCCGCTGGCCCAATCGGCGGACAGATGGAGCGGGGAAAGGATGCGGAAGCGGGGATCGTCGGTGGTGCCGGTGGGGGCTTTGTAGCCGAAGGTGGCGCGCAACTCGACGGTCATGCCGGTCTGCGTCGCGGCCCGCTGCCGGGCCCGTTCCCGTACGTGCACCTGCCGAACGGCCACAGCTCCGGCTTCTTCCGAAAGGAGGCCATGAGTGGCCTCCCGCCACACCTGAAGCGCTCGCTGACAGGGGACCAAGGTGCCGAGATGGCTCATCACGACGCCTTCTCGGAAGCCTCCAGAGTCCCGGTGTACTTCTGCGATCCCCACAGTCCGTGGCGGCGAGGCTCGAACGAGAACACGAACGGCCTGCTACGGCATTCCCGAAAGGAACGGATCTCTCGAAGTACACCAAGGAGGACCTGGATGCCGCGGCCACAGGGCTGAACACCCGGCCTCGCAAGACGCGGGGGGGGGGGGGCCCCCCCCCCCGCCCGGCCGCCGAAAATATGATTTAACCCCAAACAACACCCGAGTATGACACAATGAGATTTATCACATAAAATACG
>NZ_JBHXFA010000294.1:0-1911 GCF_042724175.1 Streptomyces sp. NPDC127084 | reverse complement strand
CGGCTGGGAGACCCCAGCCGAGCGCTTCACCGAGCTACTGATAGACGCCCCTAACACTCCACGTGTTGCGACAATTTGTTGAATCCACCATGAGAGGCGGGGCCACGACCCGGGCGGTCATCGTTTACAGGGCTCGCCCGAGGATTTGGGGCGTGCTGTGCCCGGTCATGCCGTGCGGCTTGTGGGGCCGGTGTGGCTTGTTCGGCTTGTAGGGCTTGTAGGGGTGGTGAGGCCGGGGGTAGTGCGGCCTCACCGGTGCGGTGACGGTCACGGTCACCGGATCGCCGGTGGTGGTGCCCTCAGAGTTGGTGGCGGTCGGGGTGAAGGTATGTACGCCCCTGGTCACCGTCGCGGTGCAAGTCCAGTTTCCGGAGTCGTCGACGATGGCGGTGCAGACCACCGTGTCGTTCTCATCGGTGATGGTGACGGTGTCCCCCGGCCCTCCGGTACCGGTGAAGACGATGGTGCAGCGTCGGCCCGTACGCGCGGAGTCGGAGGAGGCGCTGGGGCGCTCGCCACACCTGATGGTGGACCCGTCGGCCGGGCTGGTGATCACCGGCGCGGTGGGGGGCTCGACGGTATCGATGGTCACGGTCACCGGCTCACCGACAGTGCTGCCGAAAGCATTGGTCGCGGTCGGGGTGAAGGTATGCTCCCCGTCCGCGATCGGCGTGGCGGCGGTACACGTCCAGTTCCCCGAGCCATCGACGGTGGCGGAGCAGATCACGTTGTCGTTCTCATCCGTGACCGTGACGGTGTCCCCCGCCCCACCGGTACCCGTGAACGTGGGCGTGCTGTCGTTGACGGTGGACCCATCAGCCGGACTGGTAATCACCGGAGCAGCCGGGAGGGCAGCGATGGTCACGGTCATCGGCTCACCGGTGGGGGCGGCATTTCGGCGATCGGCTTCCGCGATGTCGGCCTCGTCCCGCAGCCGCCGGAGCTCTTCGAGTTTCTCTATGGGGATCAGGGCGGCAGCCAGCTGGCCGTAGTCGCTGATCACAAAGTGCTCGCGGCCATGGCGGACACGGCTGACCAGTTGCCCTAGCTCGTTGGGAGCCTGCAGTGGCGAGCAGTTGGAACGGCTCGCCGGGCTCGGACTCGAATGGGCAGCGCAGGCGTCGGCGTAGCGCGAGGCCTGGCCTGGCTGATGGTGGGTGCCCGGAGCAGAGCCTCCCCGGGCACCCACCGTCTTGCATATCAGGTGTCGCGGCCGACCTTCAGAACCAACACGGTTCCTCGTCGGCCTGGTAGAGAGGACGCGGAACGCCGGAGATCAGCCGATGCCGCATGGCGTACGTCCCGGCCACCGGCTGGGGTGTACGCCGTGCGGCTTACGTGGCTACTGCTGGCGGGGCCGGGGCGGTGGCCATGGTTCGGTCGGTCGTGACCCGGCTTGCCATAGCCGGGCTTCTTCCCGGGCTTGCCGTATCCGGGCTTGCCGTATCCGGGCTTGCCGTACGGCGGCTTGGGCTTGGGGGTCGGCTTGGGTTCGGCCCGCTTGACCGCGGTGGTCGCCGTGGCGGTGCTGGTGTCGGTGGTACCGCCTCCGGAGACCGTGGCGGTGTTCGTGACCTGGGCCGGCGCATCGGAGGAGACGTTGACCGTGAGGGTGATCGGCGGGTAGCTCTCACCGGGGTCGAGGGCGTCGGTCCGGGTGCAGGTCAGGGTGGCGAGGACGCAGGTCCAGCCGGTACCCGACAGGCTCGCCGCCGTAAGGCCGGCGGGGAGGGTGTCGGTGAGGGTGACCGTGGTGCCGTCGGTCGCCCCGTCACCGCTGTTGGTCACGGTCAGCGTGTACGTGCCCTGGCCGCCCGGGGTGAACGTCCCGCCGACGGTCTTCAGCAGCGTGAACGCCGGCGCTGTCGGAACCGGCACCACCGCGATCGCCACCCCGACGGGGCCGTTGCC
>NZ_JBHXFA010000293.1:0-3754 GCF_042724175.1 Streptomyces sp. NPDC127084 | reverse complement strand
CTGGGCCTCCCTCTTCGCCGGACGCGGTGCCCGCATCGTCGACCTGCCCACCTACCCCTTCCAACACCAGCGCTACTGGCTCGACGCCACCGCCTTTACCGGTGGCGACCCCACGGGCCTGGGGCAGGCGCCCGCAGCGCACCCCCTGCTGGGTGCCGCTATCGCCCTACCCGCGACCGGTGCGGTCGCCTTCACCGGACGGCTGAGCACCGACACCCACCCCTGGCTCACCGACCATGCCGTCCACGGCACCACCCTCCTGCCCGGCACCGCACTGGTCGAACTCGCCCTCCACGCCGGCCACCGCACCCACACCCCCGTCCTCGACGAACTCACCCTCCAAGCCCCCCTCACCCTCCCCGACCACACCCCACTCGCCCTCCAAGTGGTCGTCAACGCCCCCGACGACACCGATCACCGCACGGTGCAGGTGTTCTCCAGACCTGAACACGGCGATGACACGGTTCCGGACGAGCAGGAGTGGCGGCTGCACGCCGAGGGGGTACTCGCCCCGCAGTCGGCTGCCGAGCCAGGGCCGGAGCCGGTGACCGGACCGGGCGGGGTTTGGCCGCCCGAGGGTGCCACGCCCGTACCGCTCGACACGTTCTACACGAGCCTCACCGCGCAGGGCCTGGAGTACGGTCCCGTCTTCCGGGGACTCCACGCGGCCTGGCGGGACGCCGACGCCCTGTACGGGGAAGTCGCCGTGCCCGACGACACGTCGGTCGACGCCGCCGCGTACGGCGTGCACCCGGCGCTGCTCGATGCCGCTCTGCACACCAGCTTCCTGGAGGGAGACGCGGACGCAGGTCCGTCCGTCCCGTTCGCATGGAACGGTGTACGCCTGCACGCGACCGGCGCGTCCGTGCTGCGCGTCCGCATCACCGGTGGCGGCGCGGGCACCGGTTCGGGCACCGGTTCGGGCCCGACGTCGGTCTCCGCGCTGCGGCTGGACGCCGTCGACATCACCGGCGCCCCCGTGGTCACCGTGGAATCGCTGGCCGCCCGGACCATCTCGGCCGAGCAGCTCAGTGGACCGTCCAAGGGTGCTCACCGCTCCCTCTTTGAGGTGAGCTGGCTGCCGGCCCTCCCCACTCGGGCCGCCGAGGAGGCCTTGGACGCGGCCAGGTGGGCGTCGTTCGGCGCGGACGGCCTGGGGCTCGGCCATCCGGATCTGTCGACCGTGCTCGACGATGGGGAGGAGCCGCCGGCCGTCGCCGTCCTCGGCTGGGTCGCCGACCCCGGCGCGCCGATGCCGGACCGGGTGCGCTCCGCCACGGGCTCCGTGCTGGCGGCTCTCCAGGCGTGGGCCGCCGACGAACGGCTCGAAGCCTCCCGTCTGCTGGTGGTCACCCGGGGCGCCGTCATGACGCGGCCCGGCGGGGACAACGTCTCGGATCTGCCCGGCACCGCGGTGTGGGGCCTGGTGCGGTCCGCCCAGGCCGAGAACCCCGACCGCCATCTGCTGGTCGACCTCGACGACGACCCCCGCTCGCTCGCCGCCCTTCCCGCGGCCGTAGCAACCGGTGAACCCCAACTCGCCATCCGTGGCGGTGAGATCCTGATGCCACGGCTGACCCCCGCCGACCGGAACGAGGGCATCGACAACACGACGCCCCCCTGGGACGCCACCGGTACGGTGCTCATCACCGGCGGCACCGGTGGGCTGGGTCGTCTCGTCGCCCGCCACCTCGTCACCGAACACGGCGTCCGTCATCTCCTCCTCACCAGCCGACGGGGCGCGGAAGCCGAGGGCGCCGCCGAACTGGCTGCGGAACTGGCCGAGTCGGGCGCCGAGGTCCGTATCGAGGCCTGCGACGTCGGCGACCGGAACGCGCTCGCGAAACTCCTCGCCGGCATCAATCCGCGGCATCCGCTCACCGGCGTCGTACACACCGCGGGCGTCGCCGCGAACGCCGTCGTCAGCGCGCTGACCCCCGAGTACCTCGACCACGTCCTCGGTCCGAAGGCGGACGCCGCCTGGCATCTGCACGAGCTCACCCGTGACCTGCCGCTCACGGCGTTCGTCCTGTTCTCCTCGTCGTCCAGCGTCGTGGACGGACCGGGTCAGGGAAACTACGCCGCCGCCAACCTCTTCCTCAGCGGACTCGCGGAGCACCGCGCTGCCGCTGGGCTGCCTGCACACTCCCTGGCCTGGGGCCTATGGGGCGAAGGGCATGGAATGGTCCGCGGTCTCAAGACCGCCGATGTGGAGCGCATCCGCCGCTGGGGCATGACCGCACTGACCACGGCCGAAGGCCTGGAGCTCTTCGACATCGCCGTACGACGCGGGGTCCCCGCCCAAGTGCCCGCTCACCTGCACCCGGCGGTGATACGGGAGCGCGCCGACGGGGTGCCGACGCTGCTGCGCGGCCTGGTCCGCACGGCCGCCCCCGGTGCCCGCCGCAGCGCGGCCCGTGCCACGGCGGCGGGCACCGCCCAGGGGCCGTCGCTCGCCCTGCGCCTCGCCGGCCTGTCGGACGAGGAACGCGAGAACGCGGTGGTCGACCTGGTCCGCACCCATGTGGCCGCGGTGCTCGGCCACCCCGGTCCCGAGGCCGTGGCACCGGACCGACCGTTCCTGGAGCTGGGCTTCGACTCCCTCGGGGCCGTGGAACTCCGCAACCGTCTCAAGGGCACCGTCGGCATCCCGATGCCGGCCACCATCGTCTTCGACCACCCGAGCGCCCGTGCCCTCGCCGGCTGGATCCTGACCGAGACGGGAGCGGGAACGGACGGCGCGGCCGGGTCGGGAACCGGCCAGCGAGACCGTGTCGGGGCGACAGCCGACCCGGCGGGGGAATCGCTCAGCGCTCTGTTCCGCCAGGCCATCGAACGCGACCGCCTCAATCAGGGCGTTGCCATCCTTGACCTGGCCGCCGGCCTGCGCCCCACCTATGCAACCCCTGATGAACTTCCCGAACTGCCGCCCACGGTACGGCTGGCGACCGGACCGCAACAGCCCGGCCTGTTCTGCTTCCCCTCACCGGCGGCCATGGGCGGAGCCCACCAGTTCCTCAGGCTGGCGGCCGCCATGCGCGGGCAGCGGGACGTCTCCGCCGTACCGCTGCCCGGCTTCGCCGACAGCGAGAGTCTGCCGGGCACCTTCGCCACCGTGGTGGAGGGCTGCGCCCGCCAGATCCTTTCGGCCGCCGGGGACAAGCCCTATGTGCTGCTCGGCTACTCGGCGGGCGGCATTTTCGCGCACGCCACCGCCCGCCGCCTGGAGCAGGCCGGTACCGGTCCGCGGGCCGTCGTCCTGCTGGACACCTACCATCCCAAGACTGAGGGGCTGGTCGGACTCATCGCCCAGATGTTCGCCGGACTCTTCGAGAAGGAAGCCCTGTTCGGCCCGTTCACCAACGCCCGTCTGACGGCCATGGCCTGGTACGGGCAGCTGATGGAGGACTGCGACCTCGACGACATCACCGCGCCGATCCTCTTCGCCCGTCCCAGGGCCTGGGCGGGCGACGCGGAGACGGCGACGACCACCGACGCCTGGCGCACCTCCTGGGACACGGCGCACACCGTCGTCGACGTCGAGGGCGACCACCTGACGATGGTCGAGTCCGAGGCACACCGCACGGCCGGGATCGTCAACGACTGGCTCGCGACCCTGGACTGACCCGTGCTGGTGGCGGTAGCGGCCGACCGAAACGACGACGGGCCGGGCTCATGAAGCCCGGCCCGTGCTCGTCCTGCCCCTGCCCCTGCCCCTGCCACACGGCTGTCGGCGGGCCCGTCACCGCATCGC
>NZ_JBHXFA010000292.1:0-3918 GCF_042724175.1 Streptomyces sp. NPDC127084 | reverse complement strand
CCCGACACACCCATCATCACCACCGACGCCCGCCACCGCGCCGACGCCAAAAGCGCGCTCATCACCCTGGTCGAGCACGCACTCATGGCACGACTCAAGTAGTTTTGTGTATACGACAGTTGTCGTAGCGCGTGAACAAGGGCGGACTGTGTCTTTTGACACGGTCCGCCTGCGTGTTCATAACGTTTCGACAGAGAATTACCCGGGCGCAGACACCCGACGCATCCGGGTAGTACCACTGTGCTCATCGGCAGCCCACTTTTTGCCGCAGCTTCGCTCCTTATGTCCGGTTTAACAGCTGTCCAGGAAGACCTGACGTGGCTTTTCCTAATGTTTGGAACGGACCCGGTTGGCGTGCTGAAATCAACGAACTCGTGAGTAGTACGGCCCTGAACGATTTTCGGCACAAAACAGGTGCCGACGCCGAGAGGTTGTTGGTCGAGTGAGGCGAAGCAAGACAAGCTCCGCAGAGCAGCAGGCGCGGGGCAACTTCACCCCGCCCCCGCGCGCAGCGGCGTCGCCCGCGGATGTGCAGCCCGTCGCGCCCCCCGCCGGTGGCAGCTCCAGCAGGCTGTCCCCGCGCAACTGGCGTGTGCCGACCCGGCTGAACGCGATCCTGTTGATCCCTGCGCTGGTCGGCCTTGTCATGGGCGGCTTCCAGGTCAAGGGGTCGGTGGACACCTGGGACGAGGCGCGGGACGCCGAGAAGACGGCGGAGATCGTGCGCGCCGCGTCGGACTACAGCCAGGCGCTGCTCAACGAGCGCGACCTCACGGCCGAGCCGCTGCTCAAGGGCAAGGGCGCGGACGACCCGGATGTCCAGAAGTACCGCGCCGCCACCGACGCCGCGAAGAAGAAGTTCGACGCGGCGGTCGAGGACAGGCCGGACACCCAGGGTCTGGAGCGCCGCCTCAAGCTCTTCCGCGCGGAGGAGCCGAAGCTCGCGCAGCTCCGCGAGAGCGCCTACTCGAAGGCTGTGGAGTCCGCCAGCAAGGAAGGCGGCAAGGGCGGCCCGGTGGCCACCGAAGAGGGCTATGTGCAGGTCCAGCACTCCCTCATGGAGTTCTCCAACGAGCTCGGCTTCGGCACCGGGAACGTCACCAGCTACGGCCGGATGGTCTACGCGATCCAGCTCGCGAAGGCCGCCGGGTCGCTCCAGCGCTCCATCGGCATGCACCTGCTGGTCCGCCCGAGCAAGACTCCTGAGATCAGGTCCGGCCAGACCATCGCCTTCTCGTCCTACGCGTACCTGGAGAACATCGCGCTCCTCGAGTACGTCTCCGGCGGTTCCACCGAGGACACGGCGAAGCTGAAGACGGTCATGGGCGAGAAGACCCGTGAAGGGACCAAGCAGCTCCAGGAGGCGGCCAAGGCAGCCGCGGCCCAGGGCATCGAGTTCACGGTGCCGCAGGCCTCGGAGGACGGTTCCATCTACAACGGCCTGGTCGCCGCCATCGGCAGCGGGGCCTCCCCGGACGAACTCGCCAAGAAGGGCGTGACGCCGAGGATCTGGCAGTACGCCGCCACCGCGAAGTTCGACGGCTACACCGAGATCGAGGACGGTCTCGTGAAGAAGTCGGTGACCGAGGCCTCCCGGATCGCCGACGAGGCCAAGACCGACGCCATCGTCAACGGTCTGATCGTCGTCATCTCGCTGCTCACCGCGTTCATCCTGGCCGGCCTGGTGGCCCGCCAGATGAGCCGCTCGATGCGCGAGCTGCGCACCGCCGCGTTCGGCATCGCCGAGCAGCGCCTGCCGATGCTGGTCGACCAGCTGTCGCGTACCGAGCCCGGCCGGGTCGACACCCGCGTACAGCCGATCCCGATCGACACCAAGGACGAGATCGGCGAGGTCGCCCGGGCCTTCGACCAGGTCCACCGCGAGGCCGTCCGGCTCGCCGCCGAGCAGGCCATGCTCCGTGGCAACGTCAACGCGATCTTCACCAACCTCTCGCGCCGCAACCAGTCGCTGATCGAGGGCCAGCTGACCCTGATCACCGACCTGGAGAACAACGAGGCGGACCCGGACCAGCTGGAGAACCTGTTCAGGCTGGACCACCTCGCGACCCGTATGCGCCGCAACGGCGAGAACCTCCTCGTCCTCGCCGGCGAGGAGCCCGGCCGCCGCTGGAACCAGCCGGTGCCGCTGGTGGACGTGCTGCGCGCCGCCTCGTCCGAGGTGGAGTCGTACGAGCGCATCGAGCTGACCGGCGTACCCGAGTCCGAGATCCACGGCCAGGCCGTGACCGACCTCGTGCACCTGCTCGCCGAGCTGCTGGAGAACGCCACCACGTTCTCCTCCCCGCAGACGAAGGTCCGGGTCACCGCGACCCGGCTGCCCGACGGCCGCGTGATGGTCGAGATCCATGACAAGGGCATCGGCCTGACCGCCGAGGACTTCGCCGACATCAACCACAAGCTGGCCAACCCGCCGACGGTGGACGCCGCCGTCTCGCAGCGCATGGGCCTCTTCGTGGTCGGCCGGCTCGCCGACCGGCACGGCATCCGCGTGCAGCTCCGCCCCTCGGGCGAGCAGGCCGGTACGACCTCGCTGGTGATGCTCCCGGACGCGATCACCCACGGTGGCGGTGGCGAGCCGGTGCACGAGGAGGACTTCACGGTCTCCCAGATGATCCCCACGCAGCAGGCGAGTTTCACGCCCACCACCTCGCGCACCGCGGCCGAGCTGGGCTTCGACGACTCCCGCTACGAGGACGCCGCGGAGGACGAGTCCACCCACCTGGACCCGGTCGGCCGCTCCCTGATGCGCGGAGAGCGCCGTGCGGCGCTCGAGGCGCAGGTGCAGGGCGGCGACCGCCCGCTGTTCCGCGACGAGGTCCCGCAGGACCAGTACGGCGAGCAGGACCCGTTCGGCGAGCAGGAGCAGTACGGCGGCGGCCGGTACCAGAACGGCCAGTACGCAGCCGCTGACGGCCACTACGGGGCCGAGGAGGGCTCGTACGGGGCCGGGGACGGCCAGTACGCCGAGGGCTCCTCGTACGAGCAGGACTTCGCGCCCCAGCAGTCCGGTCCCGCCTACGAGCGGAACGGCTACGGCTACGACGGCAACGAGGGGTCCGGCGGCTACCAGAGCACCGGCGAGTACGGGGTTACCGCAGGTTACAACGGATCCGCCGGGCAGGGCTATGCGGAATCCTCGTACGATGCTCCGCAGGAGCACCGCGGGCAGTACGACGACTCCTTCGCGCAGCGCTCCCACCAGGAAGACTGGTCGACTCAGGGCGGCTACCAGGGTGCGTACGAGCAGGAGTACCGAGCGGATGCGGAATCTGCTCCGGGCGCTCCCGCGAACGGCTCCGAGCGCGTAGGCTTCGAACGTCCGGGTCCCACGCCGAGCAACGGTCAGCAGTTGACCGACGCCGGTCTGCCACGCCGTGGCGCCGGTGGCACCAGCCAGCGGGCCCAGTGGCAGTCCGACGAGAGCGGCAGCGGCCAGACGGGACAGAAGACGGCTCCGGCCGCGCGGTCCCCGCGGGAGACCGCGGCACCGCGTGACGAGCGGGCGGAATCTGAGGGCTCCGACGACTGGCGTTCGAAGAACGACGAGCGCTGGCAGCGGGCCGAGAAGCTCCGTGAGCCCAAGGCGGGCGGAGTCACCTCGTCCGGCCTGCCCCGGCGGATTCCCAAGGCCAACCTGGTCGAGGGAACCGCGGAGCAGACCCCGCAGGGCGGCCCCCAGGTCTCCCGCGCCCCGGAAGACGTCCGCGGCAGGCTGAGCAACCTGCGCCGCGGCATCCAGAAGGGCCGCAACGCGGGAACGGACACGAACGGATCGGGCTTCGGCCCGGGTAGCACCTACAACCAGGAGCGTTAGTGTGAGCCCGATGAGCCAGGCGGCGCAGAATCTGAACTGGTTGATCACCAACTTCGTGGACAACACCCCCGGGGTGTCCCACA
>NZ_JBHXFA010000291.1:0-3962 GCF_042724175.1 Streptomyces sp. NPDC127084 | reverse complement strand
TACCGCTTCGCGTACTTACTTCCCACCTGGTGCTACTTCCTCTGGAACCTCAAGATCCCAGTCTCCAGGTGTCCAAGAGCAAGGGGAAGCTTCAGACACCGAGACCTGGGAGGTATGCGGAATGCAGAGCGCCAAAACGGTGCTGGGTGTCCTGCGCGAACGCGGCAGGAAAGGCCTGCCGTGCGATGAACTGTATCGACAGCTGTTCAACCCGCAGTTGTATCTGATGGCCTACGGGCGCATCTACGCCAACCACGGCGCGATGACGCCCGGGGTCACGCCGGAAACGGTGGACGGTATGTCTCAGCGGAAGATCAGCCGGATCATCGAAGCGGTACGTCACGAGCGATACCGCTTCCGCCCGGTCCGGCGCGTGTTCATCCCGAAGAAGAACGGGAAAACACGTCCGCTGGGTTTGCCGACCTGGTCGGACAAACTCGTCGGTGAAGTCGTCCGCCTCCTGTTGGAGGCGGACTACGATCCGGCGTTCTCCGACCGGTCTCATGGATTTCACCCTCGGCGGGGCTGCCACACCGCCTTGCGGGAGGTGGCCCATACATGGACCGGGACGTCCTGGTCCATCGAGGGCGACATCGCCGACTGCTTCGGCAGCCTGGACCACCAGGTCCTGCTGTCGATCCTCGGCGAGAAGATCCACGACCAGCGGTTTCTGCGGCTGGTGCGCAACATGCTGACGGCCGGATACCTGGAGGACTGGAAGTGGGGCACCACGCTCTCCGGAGCGCCGCAAGGCGGGGTGGCATCCCCGATTCTGTCCAACATCTACCTGCACAAGCTGGACGAATTCGTCGAGAAAGTTCTGATCCCGGAATACAACCGGGGAGACCGCCGGGCCCGCAACCCCGCCTATCTGGGGTTGCAGAATCTCCTGGCGAAGGCCCGCCAGCGCGGCGACCGGGCAGAAGCCCGGACGCTCCGTCAGCAGATGGTCAGCCTGCCGAGCTCGGATCCGAACGATCCGGGATACCGGAGACTGCGCTACATCCGCTATGCGGACGACCATTTCCTCGGATTCACCGGACCGAAAGTCGAGGCCGAGCAGATCAAGCACCGCCTGGCGAAGTTCCTGTGTGACGAACTCAGGCTGGAGCTCTCTCAGGAGAAGACGCTGATCACCCATGCCCGTACCGGGGCTGCGAGGTTCCTCGGCTACGAGATCACGACTCAGCACAACGACACGAAGAAGACTGGCCGTTACCGGCGCGTCAACGGTCAGGTCGCACTACGTGTCCCGCGAGATGTGATAAAAGCCAAATGCGCCCCTTACCTGTTCCGCGGGAAACCCGCGAGACGGAACGCTCTGATCAACAGTGACGACCATGCAATCGTTGCCACCTACGGAGCGGTCTACCGGGGGCATTGTCCAGTACTGCGATGGGTCATGGAGACATCAATGCTGAAGACCCTTGCGGCCAAGCACCGCTCGACTGTGTCGAAGATGGCGTCGAAGCACAAGGCCAGAGTCGATTCTCCTAACGGGCCCCGAGTATGTTTCGAGGCCCGCATCGAGCGGAAGAACAGGAAACCACTGGTGGCCAGGTTCGGTGGAATTACCCTCCAGCAGCAGAGGTCGGCGAAAATGGTCGACCGTCGGCCTGTCTGGGTGGACTATCCGCAGAAAGAGCTGATCACAAGGCTCCTTGCGGATACCTGCGAGATCTGCGGAAGCACCGGTGATGTCGAGGTACATCACATCCGTGCGCTTGCCGATCTCGTACGTTCCGGATGGCCGCTGTCCGACTGGGCACGCGTCATGCTCGACCGGCGCCGCAAGACCGTTGTGGCCTGTGTCAGCCGTATCCATGTCACACGATCGGCTGAATCGCTCACGCGGTGATCACTGGAGAAGCCGGATGATCGGGAAACCATCACGTCCGGTTCGGCGGGAGGCCGCGCGGAAAAGGACCTGCCTCAGCAGACGCCTCGCCGTGCGGCCGACCCAACGTCCTGGCTCACCGGATACCGCAGACTCAACCACCGCTACGAACGCCATCCCCGCAACTACCTGGCCTTCCTCGGCCTCGCCGCCGCCCTCTGCTGCTACAAACGACTCATCCGCCTCACCACATAGGACACGGTCTAAGCACTCACGCTGGTACTAATCCAGAAAGTTGATGATTTCTGGATAAGGAAACACGCCTGGCCAATTCGACCCTGATTTCGGTTTGATATCCGTCTTCGTGGTTGGTGTGCATCCATCTTCGACAATGCACACCTTTAGCATGAATTTAGTTCCCAGGGTTGCAGAATAGGTTCCATCGCCCCGGAACTTGACCTTGCGATTACTGAGGTCGACCGTCAGAGTGCTAGGCAGAGTCGGCCCCTTCGGCCCGGCATTATCCTGCGCAGCAATGATTGTCTCCTGGAGTGAATTGTTCCGCCACTCTGAGGAACCCCATTGAGCGTACTTTGCTGCACTGTAAGTCCCTGTTACATCTCCAGAGATCCTGAACGTTCCGGTGGCCTTACCTCCCCAAAGAGAGGCGGAAATGCGCGCCGTTTTGCGAGGTGGAATTCTCACAGGTTGAGACGGTATCGTGTATGTATTCGTCTCCCATTTTGTCTCGGTGGTAGTGGTGCCCCAATTCTGATTCCATGAGAATTCAGCCCCCATCATAACTTCACCCACCGGGACCTTGCCGGTCACGGACATCTTGGTGGTTGTCGTGAACGCCCCTCCGTCCAGTACCGAGACTGAATAGGTGTCGGTATAGGTCTTTGTGTAAGACTGAGTGTAAAATGTCTGTTCAAGGTTCGAATCGTTGTAGAGGTGCGCCTCGGATGAGGTCCACACAGGGCCCGAGTCAGGCGAAAATACCGCCTCCTGCGCCCAGACCGATGTGTTCGCCAGTTCTGCCTTAGGTTCACTGAGGACGACGGACTGACTTCCCCACCCGTTAATATTGCTGGCTGGGTACTGCGCTCTCACCAGGTCCCACATATTGATGTACGATCTCATCTCCTCCCCGTGAACTTGAACGGGGGGGAGCGCCACGGACAGGATCAGGGCGCCTACTGATACACCAACGCCAGCGCCCGTCATGGATTTCAAACGGCGATTACACATTTCGAACCCTTCGACAATTTCTGCGCACCTGGGTGAGAATACGCAAACGCGACTTACGGTATTCCCGAGATTGGTAAATAGGGATTTTTGGCCCCGCTCTGATTGTGGGAAGGAAGTCGTTGAGCACGAAGTGCACGCAGTATTACACCCTGCCCCCGCCCATGCAAGGACATCATCTAGAGTGATAGCCATCTCGGGATGGAGGTAATTACTGACCTTCAAAGCGTGATGTCGTCATGATGATTTGGGCAGCCGGTGCCGGTGAGGCAGCCGTCGAGGACGTCGTGTCGGTGCTGGGGCTGGCGTAGGCCGCGTCGGATGGCGGTCGGCGGGGTCGGCGAAGGCCCGGTTGACCGTGGTGGTGCGCCGCGGTACGGACCAGATGCCTTCGACTGGGTTGAAGTCGGGGCGTAGGGCGGCAGCTGGAAGACGGTGAGCCAGTCGCGGTCGGCGATGTAGCAGCGCATGCCAGCGGTGAGGTTGGGGTTGAGGTTGATGCCCCTGTGGTTCGTCAAGCCGTCAGGCTGGGAGGACATGGCCTTGGCGGTCACCGCCGAGGGCCACCGCGACATCCTTGGCCTGTGGGCCGGCGGTGAAGGCGGCGAGGGCGCCAAGCACTGGCTTCGTGTCCTGACCGAGCTGAAGAACCGCGGCTTGGAGGACGTCCTCATGCTGGTCTGCGACGGATTGAAGGGCCTGCCCGATGGACCGGCGCCTGCCCTACCTGCCACCGCGACATACCAACCCCAAACCCGACCTGACCAAGCACTACTGGGGGCCGTCTTCAAAGTGATCTTGCCCAGAGCAGGATCGATGCGAGTGTGACCGCTGCTTCGTAGGAGGTGGCGGTCTTCTCGTATCGGGTGGCGATGCC
>NZ_JBHXFA010000290.1:0-3980 GCF_042724175.1 Streptomyces sp. NPDC127084 | reverse complement strand
TTCTCCGGCGGCGGCAGCGGACCGCTGCTCTCCGGAGTCAAGGACGGGCGCACCCTTACGATGACGTGGCCCAAGGCGCTGCCGGCACCGACACTCAGTGACAACGTGGCCACCTACGCCGAGGTGCTGCCGGGCGTCGACATACAGCTCAAGGCCGAGGTCGAGGGCTTCTCGCAGCTCCTTGTCGTCAAGTCCGCCGCGGCAGCGGCCAACCCCGAACTCGCCACCCTCACGTACAAGCTGAACACCGTCGGACTGGCTGTGTCCACCGATGCGGAGACGGGCAGCCTCACCGCGGTCAACCCGGCGGGCGAGACCGTGTTCTCCAGCCCCACGCCGCTGATGTGGGACTCGACCACGGTCTCGTCCTCGTCGGGCACGAGCATGGCACGCGCCGCGGCCGCGGCGACCGCGAGCGACGCCTTTGAGCCCGCGCCCGGAGCGCGGGACGCGCAGATGCCCACCAGCGTCTCCGGGGACACACTGGAGATCAAGCCCGATCTCCAGCTCCTCACCGGAGCCGACACCAAGTACCCCGTGTACATCGACCCCTCCTGGGCCTGGGGCAAGCGGCAGAACTGGACGCGGGTCTACGCCAAGTACCCGACCACCTCGTACTGGAACACGAAGGAGGTCGTCCGGGTCGGCTACGAGAACGAGACCAACGGGCTGTCGCGGTCCTTCTTCCAGCTCGACACCGCCAACCTCAAGGGGGTGTCGGTCAAGTCGTCCACCTTCCGGATCAAGAACACCTGGTCCTGGTCCTGCCAGGACCGCCCCGTCGAGCTCTGGCACGTCGGCCCCATCTCGTCGAAGACGACCTGGAAGCGGCAGCCGGCCAAGCTCTCCAAGCTGTACACCGTGGACGACGCCAAGGGCTGGAGCAAGGACTGCGCGGCGGGGAACCTGGAGTTCGACGCCACGGGCAAGGTCCGCGAAGCCGCGTCCAAGAAGTGGTCCAGCGTCACCTTCGGCCTCTACGCGTCCAACGAGACGGACACCTTCGGCTGGAAGAAGTTCGACGCCAAGTCTGCTGTCCTCGAAACGGTCTACAACAACCCGCCCAAGACCCCCACGGGCCTCGGCACCTTCCCCAAGACTTCCTGCGCCAGCGGCGGTCTGATCGGCAACACCCGCGTCAGCCTGTACGCCCTGATCGACGACAAGGACGGCGGCAACCTCACCGCGGAGTTCCAGGTCTTCAAGGCCGGCGGTGCCACGCCGGTCGCCACCCAGGCCCTGCCCGCCAACAAGGGCCGGGTCACCACCTACGCGGTTCCGGACTCGTATCTGACCGGTGGCGACTACACCTGGAAGGTCCGCGCCAAGGACCAGGACAGCAGCTACTCCGCGTGGTCTGCCTCCTGCAAGTTCACCGTCGACCGCGCTCGTCCGAGCAAGCCGCCGGTCATCGACTCCCGTGACTTCCCGAGCGGGGACGACGGCTGGCCCGAGAACACCGCCAAGGCACGTCAGACCGGCATGTTCACCTTCGCCGACGGCGGCGCCGAGGGAGTGAAGGAGTACGGCTACTACACCGATTACGACCCGGACGTCAGGTCGGTCCAGCCGGGGACGGCGGTACCGATAGTCCCGCCGGGCTACGGACCCCACTTCGTCTACGCCTTCAGCGTCGACGCGGCGGGCAACCGGTCCGACACCGCCACCTACCTCTACTACGCGGGCCGCAGCACGGAACGCGACGGCCCCCACGACCTGAACGGCGACACCCACCGCGACATCTGGAGCGTTGACTCCAACGGCACGCTGATGACCTACGCGGGTCAGGGCGACGGCAAGTTCTCGGCCGCGACCAACGGTGGCGGCACGTCCTTCGAGGGCCGGCAGGTCTCCTCTGTCGGGGACTGGGGCCAGGACGGCTACAACGATCTCGTCGCGCTCGAGTACGACAGCGCTGACAAGAAGAAGAAGCTGTGGTCCTACAAGAACAACGGATCCGGTGTCATTGACACGGACAAAATCGAACTCACCGTCACCTGCCCGGTCAAGGATCCGGACATCGGCTGCGACTACGGCGATGACTGGACCGGCGACGATCACTGGAGCAACGCCGAGCAGATCGTCGGACCCGGCGACATCAACGGGGACTCACAGCCCGACCTCCTGGTCAAGCAGGGCAAGCAGCTCTGGGCCTACTACGGCAACCGCGCCGGATACGACCTCGACGTCGCCGGCTCGCAGCCGCCGGTACTCGTGGGAGAAGGCGACTGGGACAAGTTCACCGTCATCGCACCCGGCGATGTCAACGGGGACAAGCTCCTCGACCTCTGGCTTCGTGAGAACAGCACCGGCACCATCTGGCGCTCCTACGGCAAGAAGGGCGCGAACGGCCTGCTCGACCCCACCACCTGGGGCAACACCGCGAGCCGGGTGAAGATCGGCATCGGATACACCGCGTCCGCCTACCCCGCCATCGGTTCCGTCGGCGACATCACCGGCGACGGAACCACCGATCTGTGGGCCCGTAAGACCGACAACACCATGATCGGCTGGCCCGGCAAGGCGCCCGGCACGGACAACATGTCCTTTGCCGCCGCCTTCACCATCGACGGCATCACCGGCGGAACCCGCATCCCCTCCGGCACCACCCTCAGCGGTGGTCAGTCCTACACCTCCCGCTCCGCCAAGCTCACCATGGGCCTCGACGGCAACCTCACCATCGCCTCCAACGCCGGCAAGACGCTGTGGTCCACGAAGACCTCCGGGAACAGCGGAGCCAAGGCGGTCGTGGGGTCCGACGGCAATCTCGTCGTCTACGGCGCCGACGGCAGTACGAAACTGTGGGAGTCCAAGACCACCGCACCCGGCGGCTACGCCCTCCTCCAGGACCGCGGCAACCTCGTGATCTACAACGCCAAGAGCCAGGCGCAGTGGAGCAGCGGCACGGCGATCCGCCACGACCACAACGGCGACGGGCGCAGTGACATGGGCCTCTGGTACGCCTTCACTGCCGGGACCGACGCCACCTACACGGTGATGTCGAACTCCGACGGCTCGTTCAAGACCCCCTACAAGTCCTTCGCAGCGGCGGCCGGGGCGTGGGAAGCCAAGTCGATGAAGTTCGTCACCGGGGACTTCAACGGCGACGGACGCGGTGACATGGCCGCCCTGTACGGCTACAGCGACACCAGCATCAAGCTGTGGACCGCGCTCGGCAACGCCGACGGAGGCTTCGGCACCCCCTTCGCCTCCTGGGCGGTCCCCAAGGGGGTCATGCACACCAGCTACATGACCCCCCAGGCCGGCGACTTCAACGGCGACGGACGCGACGACATCGCGGTGTGGTACGCCTACCCCGACGGCACCAGCAAACTGTTCACCTACACCTCGACCGTCTCGGGAGGCTTCAACAAGCCCTTCGACTCCTGGTCCGCACCCAGCGGCACCTGGCTGCGGAACCGCTGCAAGTTCGTCACCGGGGACTTCAACGGCGACGGACGCGACGACATCGGCGTCTTCTACGGTCAGGGAGACGACACCGTACGAAACCACACCTTCCTCGGCACCGTCACCGGAGGCTTCGACAGGCCCACGTCCTGGTGGTACACCGCCTCCCTCGACTGGGACCGGGCCACCCCGCACGCCGGCGACTTCAACGGCGACGGTCGCGATGACGCCATGATCTGGTACGACTACGCCGACGGCAGTGACAAGGTGTCGACCTTCATCGCCGAATCCGAGCCCGACGACCGCTTCGGCTCTGCCTTCGTCTCTCTCAGCAGCAACGCCGGGAACTGGGACATCAAACGCAGCCAACTCGTCATCGGCGACTACAACGGCGACGGCCGCGACGACATCGGCGCCATGTACCACCAGCCCGATGACTCGGTCAGGATGTGGACCTGGACGGCCAAGGAGGACGCCAAATTCAACGGCGCCCTCGCCAGCTGGATCTACACCTCTTCCCAGTGGGTCTACTCATCGACCCGCTTCTTCAAGCCCTACAACTGATCCATGGG
>NZ_JBHXFA010000289.1:0-4068 GCF_042724175.1 Streptomyces sp. NPDC127084 | reverse complement strand
GGCGGGCGCGGCGGCCCGGGGGGCGGGCGCGCGGGGGGGTGTCCCCCCCGCCCCGGCGCGGCGCACCCCACTCGCGGAGCGCGCCCCCCCCCCCGCCCACTCCCCCGAGCAGCATGAACACGGGCATCAGCACCTTGAGCTCCACCCAGCTGCCGGCGCGGAAGCGGATGACCTTCGGCGGGCCCACCGGATACCAGCGCTTGTTGCCGATCGGGATCGGCCACAGGATCGGGCAGCCGGACACGGTGATCGAGTCACCGATGTCGTGCACCAGGGCGCCGAGCACCACCGGCAGACCGAGCCAGAGGTACTCCTGGCCGGGGCCGGCGAACAGCCAGGCAGCCCCGTTGCCCGGCTGATCCAGGATGCCCGCCAGGATCCAGGCGCTGGTCGCGCCGAGCAGCCACACCAGCACATCGCTGGAGACCCGGGCCGCCCGCCACAGCAGGCCCTCCACGGCGAGCACCAGATGCACGAAGAGGATCGCGAGGACCGCCCAGCGGCCACCGGTCATGGCGAGTGCCGAGGTGCCGCCGCCGATCAGCACGGCCCAGAGCCAGGTGTGGGTGAGGGTGCGGTGGCCGCCTGTCCTGCGCTTGTCGCCCGGCTTCTTCGTCGCCTTGTAGACCGCGTACGAGAGCTTGTCGACGATCTCGCACAGCGCCCGCGAGACCGGTCCGAAGGCCCGGGATATCGTCGCCGCCTTGTGGTCGAGGTCGGGCGCCAGGGCCGCGCCCGCGCTGATCAGCGCCCCGACGACGAGCACGGGCCATGGCATCGGATGGCCGGCGGCGGCGGTGGCCGCTCCCACCCCCAGCCAGGCTGCCGCCCCTGACAGGGAGTGCGCCGGTCCCATCATGCTCGTACCCGCCCCATCTGCTGTTGTCCTCAGCCCCAGTTGACGAGGCAGCTTAGCGGTAGCGATCTTCCGCTCGGCAGCCGGTTCCCGGTCGGGGCCGGAAGCCAGGCAAGATGGGGGCGTGACCCTTATCGATCAGCTGCCGCAGGACGCCGACCCCGATGCCCTCTTCGAGGCCTTCTCGTCATGGGCCGAGGACCGGGGGATCTCTCTCTACCCGGCCCAGGAGGAGGCGCTGATCGAGGCGGTCTCCGGGGCCAACGTGATCCTCTCCACACCGACCGGCTCCGGGAAGAGCCTGGTCGCGGCGGGCGCGCACTTCGCCGCGCTGGCCAGGGACGAGGTCACCTTCTACACCGCGCCGATCAAGGCCCTGGTCTCGGAGAAGTTCTTCGACCTGTGCAAGCTCTTCGGCACGGAGAACGTGGGCATGCTCACCGGGGACGCGTCCGTGAACGCGGACGCGCCGGTGATCTGCTGCACGGCCGAGGTGCTGGCGTCCATCGCGCTGCGGGACGGCAAGGCCGCGGACATCGGCCAGGTCGTGATGGACGAGTTCCACTTCTACGCGGAGCCGGACCGCGGCTGGGCCTGGCAGATCCCGTTGCTGGAGCTGCCCCAGGCGCAGTTCGTGCTGATGTCGGCGACGCTCGGCGATGTGTCGATGTTCGAGAAGGACCTGACCCGCCGCACCGGCCGGGAGACGGCGGTGGTGCGTTCGGCGACCCGCCCGGTACCGCTGTCGTACGAGTACCGCACGACCCCGATCACCGACACGCTGACCGAGCTGCTCCAGACCAAGCAGGCGCCGGTCTACATCGTGCACTTCACCCAGGCCCAGGCGGTCGAGCGGGCGCAGTCGCTGATGAGCATCAATATGTGCACCCGCGAGGAGAAGGACCAGATCGCGGAGCTGATCGGGAACTTCCGCTTCACCACCAAGTTCGGACGCAACCTCTCGCGCTATGTGCGCCACGGCATCGGCGTCCATCACGCGGGCATGCTGCCCAAGTACCGGCGGCTGGTCGAGAAGCTGGCGCAGGCCGGTCTGCTGAAGGTGATCTGCGGTACGGACACTCTGGGCGTCGGCGTCAACGTCCCGATCCGCACGGTGCTGTTCACGGCGCTCACCAAGTACGACGGCAGCCGGGTGCGGACGCTGCGCTCCCGCGAGTTCCACCAGATCGCGGGCCGGGCCGGCCGGGCCGGCTTCGACACGGCCGGCTTCGTGGTCGCGCAGGCCCCCGAGCATGTGATCGAGAACGAGAAGGCGCTGGCGAAGGCGGGCGACGATCCGAAGAAGAAGCGGAAGGTCGTCCGCAAGAAGGCCCCTGAGGGTTTTGTCGGCTGGACGCAGAACTCCTTCGAGAAGCTGATCGCCTCCGACCCGGAGCCGCTGACGTCCCGGTTCAAGGTCACCCACGCGATGCTGCTGTCGGTGATCGCCCGCCCGGGCAACGCGTTCGACGCGATGCGCAAGCTGCTGGAGGACAACCACGAGCCGCGCAAGCAGCAGCTGCGGCACATCCGGCGGGCTATCGCGATCTACCGCTCGCTGCTGGACGGCGGGATCGTGGAGCGGCTCGAAACCCCGGACGCCCAGGGTCGTATCGTCCGGCTCACGGTCGACTTCCAGCAGGACTTCGCGCTCAACCAGGCGCTGTCCACCTTCGCCCTGGCCGCCTTCGACCTGCTCGACCCCGAGTCGCCGTCGTACGCGCTCGACATGGTGTCGGTCGTGGAGTCGACCCTGGACGACCCGCGCCAGATCCTCGCCGCCCAGCAGAACAAGGCGCGCGGTGAGGCGGTCGGCGCGATGAAGGCGGACGGGGTCGAGTACGAGGAGCGGATGGAGCGGCTCCAGGAGATCTCGTACCCGAAGCCCCTCGAAGAGCTGCTGTGGCACGCGTACAACCTCTATCGCAAGTCGCATCCCTGGGTCGGCGACCATCCGGTCTCGCCGAAGTCCGTCATCCGCGACATGTACGAGCGGGCGCTGTCGTTCACCGAGTTCACCTCCTTCTACGAGCTGGCACGCACCGAGGGCATCGTGCTGCGCTACCTGGCGAGCGCCTACAAGGCCCTGGACCACACCATCCCCGACGATCTGAAGACCGAGGACCTGGAGGATCTGATCGCCTGGCTGGGCGAGATGGTGCGCCAGGTGGACTCCAGCCTGCTGGACGAGTGGGAGCAGCTGGCGAACCCGGAGACGGAGACCGCGGAGGAGGCCCAGGAGAAGGCCGACCAGGTCAAGCCGGTCACGGCCAACGCCCGCGCCTTCCGGGTGCTGGTGCGCAATGCGATGTTCCGCCGGGTGGAGCTGGCCGCGCTGGACCAGGTCGCCGAGCTGGGCGTCATGGACGCCGACGCCGGCTGGGACGAGGACGCCTGGGGCGAGGCGATGGACGCGTACTGGGACGAGTACGACGACCTGGGCACGGGTCCGGACGCACGGGGGCCGAAGCTGCTCGCGATCGAGGAGGACCCGGCGCACGGTCTGTGGCGGGTCCGACAGACCTTCGCCGACCCGAACGGCGACCATGACTGGGGCATCAGCGCGGAGATCGATCTGGCGGCGTCCGACGAGGAGGGCCGGGCGGTGGTCCGGGTCACATCCGTCGGTCAGCTGTGACGGGGCCGGACAGACGGGACGGGACGGCGTGCCGGGTCGACTGCGCCGCGCGTGACGGGGCGTGCGAGAGTGGGCGCCGAGGAACGTGACCGAGGAGAGACTGATGAGTCTGCACGACATTCCCCTGCGCACCCTGAGCGGTGAGCCCACCTCTCTGGCCGCGTACGCGGACAAGACGGTGCTGCTGGTCAATGTGGCGTCGAAGTGCGGCCTGACGCCGCAGTACGAGGGGCTTGAGCGGTTGCAGCGGCAGTACACCGACCGTGGCTTCACGGTGCTGGGTGTGCCGTGCAACCAGTTCCTGGGCCAGGAGCCGGGGAGCGCGGAGGAGATCCAGACGTTCTGCTCCACGACGTACGGGGTGTCGTTCCCACTCCTGGAGAAGACGGACGTGAACGGCGACGACCGCCACCCGCTGTACGCGGAGCTGACCCAGGTCGCCGACGCCGACGGCGAGGCGGGCGACGTGCAGTGGAACTTCGAGAAGTTCCTGATCTCGCCCAAGGGCGAGGTCACCCGTTTCCGGCCGCGTACGGAGCCCGAGGCACCGGAGATCGTGGCCGCGATCGAGGCG
>NZ_JBHXFA010000288.1:0-4071 GCF_042724175.1 Streptomyces sp. NPDC127084 | reverse complement strand
GCGCCCCTCCCTCCCCCCCCCCCCCCCCCGCGCCCGCCCCCCCCCGCCCCCCCCGCCCCGCCAGCCCTGTGCGGACGTCTCAGTGGATGATGCCGGTACGCAGGGCCACGGCCACCATTCCGGCCCGGTCGCCGGTGCCGAGCTTGCGCGCGATCCGGGCGAGGTGGCTCTTCACGGTCAGGGCCGAAAGGCCCATCGACACTCCGATCGCCTTGTTCGACTGGCCCTCGGCGACGAGCCGGAGCACCTCCACCTCCCGCCCGGACAGCTCGCGGTAGCCGCCGGGGTGGCTCGGGGCGCCGGGGGGACGGCGGTGCAGCCGGGCGGCAGCCGAGCCGATGGGCGCGGCGCCGGGACGGGTGGGGTGGCCGAGGTTGGTACGGGTGCCGGTGACGACATAGCCCTTGACCCCGCCCGCGAGGGCGTTGCGCACCGCGCCGATGTCGTCGGCCGCGGAGAGCGCGAGCCCGTTGGGCCAGCCCGCCGCACGGGTCTCGGAAAGCAGGGTCAGCCCGGAGCCGTCGGGCAGGTGGACGTCGGCCACGCAGATGTCGCGCGGATTGCCGACGCGGGGGCGGGCCTCCGCGATGGACGACGCTTCGATGACGTCACGTACTCCGAGGGCCCACAGGTGGCGGGTCACGGTGGAACGGACGCGCGGGTCGGCCACGACGACCATGGCCGTCGGCTTGTTCGGGCGGTAGGCGACCAGGCTTGCGGGCTGCTCGAGGAGAACGGACACCAGGCCTCCTGGAAGGTGGGGGGGACGGGGCCGGCTCGGGGATGAAGCCGGGGCGAACCGTGCTTGAAGGGTCACCACCTCTTCGGCAGCAATCTCGCGCGCCTTTAGAGAATGATCACGATTTGGTGAGTAACAATTCCGGCAATTCAGACATCTGCGCGGTACGTGTGCCTGCGCCCCCGGGGCATGGTCCGTCTGGGGTAGAGGGGACGCGCATGGGTCTCGTCCGGGATCGACCCACTCCGGGGATCCGCCCCACCGCGAAACCGCGGTTTACCGCGCGTCCGGTCCGCGGCGCTGAGGGAGGGAGACCACGCCGGAGGACGCGTCAGGCGTCGACGGAGGCAGCCCCGCCACCTGGCACAGCAGGTCGCACCAGGCCGCCAGGTGCGCCGCCGTGTCCGGGACTCCGTCGCGGCCCTCGAGCGGGGTCCAGGACGCCCGGATCTCGATCTGGGTCGCGGGGCGGCGCTCGGCGAGGGCGCCGAAGTAGTGCGAGCCGGCCCGGGTGACCGTGCCGCCCGCCTCGCCGTGGAAAAGGCCGCGCGCCTCCAGTGCGCCCGTCAGCCAGGACCAGCACACCTCGGGCAGCAGCGGGTCCACCGCCATCTCCGGTTCCAGCTCCGCCCGTACCAGGGTGACCAGTCGGAACGTGCCCTTCCAGGCCTCGTGCCCGGAAGGGTCGTGCAGCAGTACCAGGCGGCCGTCCGCGAGGTCCTCGTCGTCGTCGACGACCGCCGCCTCCAGGGCGTACGCGTGCGGCGCGAGCCGCTGCGGCGGCCGCGTGCGCTCCACCTCGATCTCCGGCCGCAGCCGGGCGGCGGCGAATGCGTCCACTGCTTGGCGGAACGCACGCGGGAGGGCGTTCCGCTCCGCGTCGTCGGAATGATCGGAGAACTGTCCCTGAGCCGCAGCCATGCCGGGAAGAGTAAGCGGAACGGGGGCCGCGTGCAGGGAGGACACCCGGCTGGGCGTGCTGCTCGCGCCCACATGCGAAGATTCTGGGCGTGAGCGCCAACGACCTTCCCACGACTCCCGCCGCCCCGGACGCCACCCGGCCCGCGAGCCCGGCGGCTGCCGCCACCCGTGACTCCGCCTTCATCAAGGCGTGCCGGCGCGAGGAGGTGCCGCACACCCCGGTCTGGTTCATGCGCCAGGCAGGGCGGTCACTCCCCGAGTACCTGAAGGTGCGCGAGGGCATCCCGATGCTGGAGTCCTGCATGCGGCCCGAGCTGGTCACCGAGATCACGCTCCAGCCGGTGCGCCGGCACAAGGTCGACGCCGCGATCTACTTCAGCGACATCGTCGTCCCGCTCAAGGCCATCGGGATCGATCTGGACATCAAGCCGGGTGTCGGCCCGGTCGTCGCGGAGCCGATCCGCCGCCGGGAGGACCTCGCCCGACTGCGCGAGCTGACGCCGGACGACGTGGCTTATGTCACCGAGGCCATCGGTATGCTCACCGGCGAGCTCGGCGCCACCCCGCTCATCGGCTTCGCCGGCGCTCCGTTCACCCTCGCCAGCTACCTCGTGGAGGGCGGCCCGTCCCGTAACCATGAGCACACCAAAGCTCTGATGTACGGTGATCCACAGCTGTGGGCCGATCTGCTGGACCGGCTCGCCGACATCACCGCGGCCTTCCTGAAGGTGCAGATCGAGGCCGGGGCGTCGGCGGTGCAGTTGTTTGACTCCTGGGTCGGGGCGCTGGCCCCCGCGGATTACCGGCGCTCGGTGATGTCCGCGTCCACCAAGGTGTTCGAGGCCGTCCAGGGCTACGGTGTCCCGCGCATCCACTTCGGTGTCGGCACCGGCGAGCTGCTGGGCCTGATGGGAGAGGCGGGCGCGGATGTCGTCGGCGTCGACTGGCGGGTACCGCTGGACGAGGCAGCGCGCCGGGTGGGCCCCGGCAAGGCGCTCCAGGGCAACCTGGACCCGGCGGTCCTGTTCTCCTCGCCCGAGGCGATCGAGGCGAAGACCCGCGAGGTGCTCGCCGCCGCTACCGGGCTCGATGGCCATATCTTCAACCTGGGACACGGTGTGCTGCCTACCACGGCTCCGGACGCCCTGACGCGACTCGTGGAGTACGTGCACAGCCACACCGCGTGCTGACGGATCCAAAGAAAGCGGTGCTCGATGCCGCAAGTCGTTCCGACGCTGACTCTGCCGCGCCCGCAACGGGAGCAGGAGCCGGCACCGCCGCATCCGCCCGCGCCTCGGCGCGGGCGGATCGCCGCACTCGACGGTCTGCGGCTGCTCGCCGCCCTGATGGTGGTGGCCTACCACTACCTGGCGTGGAGAGGGAGCTGGCCGGCTCCCACTGAGATCACCTTCCCCACCGCCTTCCCGTTCGCCGTCTACGGCTGGCTCGGTGTGGAGTTGTTCTTCCTGATCAGCGGCTTCGTCATCTGCATGAGCTGCTGGGGCCGGTCGTTGGGGGATTTCTTCGTATCCCGGGTGAGTCGGCTCTACCCGGCCTACTGGCTCGCTGTGCTCACCACCTCCGCCGTGCTGCTGCTGGTGCCGGGAGGCTGGGACCCGCATCCCTGGCCGGACATCCTGATCAACCTGACCATGCTCAATGAGCCGCTCGGGGTCCGCTCGGTCGACGCGGTGTACTGGACCCTCTTCGCGGAGCTCCGCTTCTATCTGCTGTTCGCGATCGTGGCCTGGCGGGGTCTGACCTACAGGCGCGTGGTGGTCTTCTGCTGCGTCTGGGCCGTGGCGGGCCTCGCCTTCCACAAGACAGGCGACGAAGCCCTGCGGGTCATGATCATGCCGACGTTCTGCTGGTACTTCATCGCGGGTATGGCGTTCTACCTGATGTACCGCTTCCGGCCGACGCCGCTGCTCACCGGGATCGTGCTGGTGTGCTTCGGGGCGTCCGTGTCGTCCGCCCGCCTGGTCTGGCGCAACACGCTCGACCACTTCGACCGCCAGATCCCGTTCTGGCCGGTCGCGTTGATCCTCGTCGCCTGCTTCGCCCTCATGGCCCTTGTCGCCACCGGGAGACTGTCCTGGATGAACTGGCGGTGGCTGGGATACGCGGGCGCCACCACGTACCCGCTGTACCTGCTGCACGAGAAGATCGGCTGGGAGATCATCGGCGTTCTGGCGCCGTACGTACCCGGGTATCTGCTCGTCGGGCTGCTCACCGCCTGCATGCTGGTAGCCGCCTACCTGGTGCACCGCCTGGTGGAGAAACCGGTGTCCGGCTGGCTGAAGCACCGGTTGAACCGCGCTGTCGCCGAGTCCGCACGGCAACGCGAAGACGCCTCGCAACGGACCCCGACGCACTGAACTCCGGCGGTCCGCCCGCTCCCGACCAGGGAG
>NZ_JBHXFA010000287.1:0-4077 GCF_042724175.1 Streptomyces sp. NPDC127084 | reverse complement strand
ATGCCCTGCCGGACTGCGTCCAGCAGGGCATTCTCATCGCCCCACATGCTCACCCTGAGTGGCAACTCCCTGCTCATCTTGAATGGCACCCAACAGTCGCGGGCGAAGGCCGCCGCGAGCCACTGCTGAAGCTGTGCGGACAGCGGCAGGATCGTGAAGTCGTAGGTCTTCGAGCGACGCCCGTTCTCCTCGGTGAACAGCACCGAGCATGTCTGAGGTGTCGTCACCAGCCGCTCGGGCGGCTCCCAGCCCTGGTCCGGCAGCGTCGCCCGCTCACCGCCCACCGTCCCGAGCGCTCGGCAGACTCACGCCCTGGAGGACCCGGCCGCTGCCGACGGCCATCTTGTGCAGCAGGGCGTCAACGGCCGTCTGTTCCTCGTCGTCCAGCAGCGACAGAAGGTAGTCGAGCTGCAGTCCGGTGAAAGGCTCCAGATACCAGTCCTTGGTGACCTCCGGGCTGCTGTGGCCCAGCAGCGTGGCCAACTGGAACCACACGTCGCCGAACTGCTCGCGCAGGTCACGCGTCTCGGCGTCGGTGAAGCCCTCAACCTTGTGGTTCCAGACCGCTGACAGGATCGTGAACCAGCGCAGGGCGAAGGAATGCCGGGCCATATGGGGCCGGGCCCACAGAGGACAGTCCCGCGCCGTGCGCGGTTGCCCACTGCCTGCGGATGCGTTCGTTGGCCCGCTGGAAGGTCTTCTCCCAGCTATGGGCCTGCTTGGGCATGCCGTTGTTTCCGAGCCAGAGCGCCAGCGGCTCCAGCCCGTTGTCGGTGCGGCGAAACAGCCGCAGCCTCTCCTCCGGACCGAGGACGTCCAGCGGCACCGCCGTGCGGCCCGTGTCCGTCAGCAGGTAGAGGCTCCGGCCGGCCCGGTTATGGCCGACCACCAGGGTCAGCCCCGGCAGCCGGTCGTAGCGCCTGTGGCGGCGGGCCCGCTCGATCGCCTCGGCCCGCGAGCCCTCCAGCGGATCCTGATAGGACGCGACGGCCTTGAGCACGCTGCGCGGGATCCGGTACTCGCGGCCCTCCCTGCCGCCCTTGATGCAGGCCGCGGCCAGCCATGCCTTCGGAAACCGGCTCGCCTCAGCCTGCGGCGGCAGCTCGATGTCCAGCACGCTCGACCACTCCGCCAACCGCAGCCCGGTGCCGTACAAGCCGTCGACGAACGCAGCGTCTCGGTCCTCGTTGAACCCTCGCCACCCCTCCGGGCGGCGGCCGTCGAAGCCATACCCGCGCAGCCCGACGTCCCGCCATTGTTCGAACGCCGTCCTCAGCAGCCACTTCACCTGCCGACGCGGCGAGCCCGCGGGCCGGGCCGGATCCCGCCGCGGTCCCTGCCCGCCCCACTCCTGTGGAGCAAGCTCGACGGACCGGGTCGGCACCGGGTTCACCACGCCGTACCGCTGCGAGGCCCAGGTGTAGAAGGTGTTCAGGCCCGAACGGTCGGCGTCGAAGGAGGTCGGCCGTACCCGGCCCGCGTTGCGGTCGTCCGTCATCCGCCAGTGCTTGAAGGCGTCGAAGTCTTCGGGCACCGCCTCGTCCCATCGGCGGCCGTAAGCATCGAGGAAGTCCAGCCACACCGCCAAGGAGAACGCGTACCGCCGCCACGTACGGGGCCGTCGCGACGCCACCGGACCGATCCGGAAGAACAGGTTGATCCGGGCGTCCGCCGTACCGTTCGGCGCCAACAGGAACGGCGTCCCCTGGCGGGCCCCGTTTCGCCTCGCCCACGCATGCACGTCCCCGTACACGCTGAGGTTCCCATCCGTGACGGGGCAGATCAGCTCCCTCCGGAAGTCGTAGAAGTCGACGATCCAGGAACCCGGTTCATCGTCCAACGCAGTGCTCTCTCATCCCAGAACCCGACAGTTCAAGAGAGGCTAGAGAACCACTGGCCCGACCTCATGCAGGTCGCCCTCTCCGTCAAGCAGGGAACCGTCTCCTCCGTCACGCTGCTGCGGCGCCTGAACAACCGGTCGAAGAAGAACCAGATCTACCAGGCCTTCCGCGAGGTCGGACGCGCCGTTCGCACGATCGTGCTGCTTCGCTATCTGTCGGATCCGGGGCTGCGGGAGCAGATCCAGAGGGCCACGAACAAGGCCGAGGCCTACAACGGGTTCACCAAGTGGCTCCACTTCGGCAACGCCGGCTGGCTCGCCAGCCGCGACCCCGAACTGCAGGACAAGGCAGTCAAGTTCCTCGACCTGATCGCCTCCAGCGTCATCTTCTCCACCACCATCGACATGACCCGCGCGCTGCGGCAACTGTCCCGCGAGGGATGGACCCTGCACACGAGCGACCTGGCCGTGCTCAGCCCGTACCGGCGAGAGAATGTCCTCCGCTTCGGCGACTACACCACCGACCAGCTCCATATACCCCCGCCCGCCTACAACTCGATACTTACGGCGAAGCGGACCATTTGACACCTATTTTGTCCGGTATGGCTTCTCATTCTTCACGTCAGGCACCACAAGACGCATCGGATAAACAGGACGTCATCCTGATCACGATGTGCATCGGGCTGTTCCTGGTGCAGCTGGACGTGACCGTAGTGAACGTGGCGCTGCCCACGATCGGGGCTGATCTGGGCACCTCGGTCAGCGGTCTGCAAGGGGTGGTGGACGGCTACACGGTCCCGTTCGCCTCGCTGCTACTGGCCGGAGGGACTCTCGGCGACCGCTACGGCCACCGCCGCCTGGTCCTGTGGGGTCTGACCATCTTCGGCCTGGGCTCCGCCGCCTGTGGTCTAGCCCCCACGGTCGGCGTCCTGGTCGCGGCCCGGGCGGTGCAGGGGGTGGGGGCGGCGGCCCTGCTGCCGGCGACTCTGGCCGTGATCACGCACGCCTACCCGGAGAAGAGGGAGCGGGCGAAGGCCATCGGCATCTGGGCCGCGGTCGGAGGTCTCTCCCTGCCCCTGGGCCCCCTGCTGGGCGGTCTATTGGTGGCAGGCCCCGGCTGGAGATGGGTCTTCCTGATCAACCTGCCCATCGTCGCCGCCGCCCTTCTTCCCGTGCTCAAGGCGGTACCGCCCAGCCGTGAAGCCATGGCAAGGCGGCTGGACGTTCCCGGCACCATCCTGGGCGCACTCGTCCTCACGAGCTGCACCCTCACTCTGATCGAGGGCGGCCGCAGGGGCTGGCTGACCCCAGCCACCGCCGTGGCCTTCGCCGCGACCCTGGTCCTGGCCTGCGCGTTCCTGTTCACCGAGCGCCGCCATCCCGAGCCCGCCGTGCCCTTGTCCTTCTTCCGGGACCGCGGCTTCTCCACCGCCAACGGCGCCGCCCTCGTCATGAACCTGGTCGGGATCGGCACCATCTTCATCGCCACCCTCTACCTCCAGGACGTCCTGCACATGGCGCCGCTGCCCGCGGGCGCCGGACTGCTGCCGATGTTCGTCCCCCTGATCGGACTGGCCCCGCTCACCGGACGCATCACCGCCCGCTACGGCCCCCGCCTGCCCGCCACCACCGGACTCCTCCTCGGCGCCACCGGCATGGCCCTCCTCACCACCGTCGAAACCGACACCCCCTACACCCGACTCCTGCCCACCCTCATCCTCCTCGGCACCGCCCTGGGACTGCTCACCACACCCCTGGTCGCCACCGCCGTCTCCACTGCACCCCACGACCGCGCGGGACTGGCCAGCGCCATCAACAACACCGCACGCCAGACCGGCGGCGCACTCGGCATCGCCCTCTTCGGCTCCCTCACCGGCCCACCCACCAACCCCGCCACCTTCACCACAGGCCTTCACCACATCGCAGCAACCGCCGCCACCCTCTACCTCCTCACAGCCGCCGCGACAGCACGATGGCTCCCCGCCCACACGGAATAACCCGGGCAGTCCTGACCGCCCGTTTGATTACGCTACGTATTCGGACGCGGATAGGCGTTCCTCAAGAACAGCCCCCGGGTCTTTGGAGGAGATATGCCCGAAGGGCGCCCCCGCGGGGGCGCCCCTGGGGCCGTTCACCACCCAAAAACAACATTGGGCGGATGTGTGTGGTACCCGCCGGCCGGGGGCGGCGCCGGGGGCGTTTAAACAAAAGACGCTGGCGACGCGAGTGGGGGGGGT
>NZ_JBHXFA010000286.1:0-4119 GCF_042724175.1 Streptomyces sp. NPDC127084 | reverse complement strand
GCCGCGGGTCGCCGCTGCCATCTCGATCGCGTCGACGACCAGTTCGGTCCGCATATGGTCGCCGACCAGCCCACCACGCGCCGCGAGCAGATGTCCAGGATGCAGGCCAGGTAGAGCCACGTGCCGCCGACCTGCACGTATGTGATGTCGCCGCACCACTTCTCGTCCAAGCCGGCGGCGGTGAAGTCGCGTCGGACCAGGTCCGGGCTGGGTCTGTCCAATCAACGAGCTTCACTACTCGGAGAGTTGCGCGATGGCCGCCTCATGACCAGGGGCTATGCGTTGATCGCTGCTACACCACTCGGCGGGACACCATCCTCCAGACCAGACCAGACCAGACCAGACCAGACCAGACCAGCCTCGCCGGCGCCAACGACAAGCTCTCCCAGATCGACCGCCGGTCACGCCGCGCTGTCGACCTCGGAATCCCCTCCCCGAGGAACCCCTGAACAGACCAAGATCACAAGTTCAGAGAATCCGACGCCGCATCCTCCTCGGATAGCGACACCCTCCGTCACCACCGAAAGTGAGACAGGGCCAATCGTTTGACAGACCCACGCGAGCTGCCCCTCGCATAGGCGGGGCGAGGGGCAGCAAGCGGCCCAGACTGCTGTCTGAGCCAAGCCCGACGATCGATAGAGGCAGCGGGGGTTTCTGCCGTCCACGGCGCCGGACTTCTGGGGGCTAGTCATACGGAAAGGGCACGCAGCCGTCCGCACGGTTTCAAGGGCGTTTCGTTAGTAGTATCGCCCCCGCCCATTACGCCGCAGGAAGCGAATGAGCGGGGGCAGCCAGCCCTGCCCCGGGGAGCGGTGGCAGGGCCGCACCGCAGGGCGTCCAACGCACAAAGGGGGGAGGATGTGCGTCGACGCACCCAACGGGGCCTTGAGAAACCCACGTGGTGGAGCGTGACCTTCGCTTCAGGAAGGGATGCGTGCCAGCGAGGAGCTCATACCCTGACCATCGCGAGGGAGCGCGCACGTGGGTAATCTCGCTGAGCGCTGGTCACAGGGACGTGGCTCCGTCCGAGACGGAGAAAGGGGTTTGATTCTCCGCGCATGCGAACGTTGCGTGGAGGGAGGGGAGGATGACTGCAAGATGAGCCATCTCCTGGGCACAGTGGACGAGCAGCTCGGAGGCTCTTTGAGCGGTCATGGGCATGGCCATGGTTGTCAGAGAAGGCAGTGCGCGGTTAAGGGCCTTACTTCGGGTGCGTAGGGCGGCGTGGCGCCCGCCTATCCAGAATCGCGATCGCATTTCGGAGCCATCGTGTGTCTTGCGGACATGGTGGAGGAGGTAGCCAGCGTCAAGAGGGTGGCAGGAGAAGCCCACCCGCGCGCAGATCACCGTAGCTTGCTGCGGATCGGCGATCTCATCCTCGTCCAGACCGAGTTCACTCGGCGGCAGAAAGCGAATGGCGGCTCTGGTGAGCCGATGTCCCAGATACTCTTCTACGAATGACGTCCGGCCGATGTAGGAACGTGGTCCGGGCGTGTGTTTGGTGTCGGACCACTGGACGGCCACGTGGGCTTGCGGGTGCCAGAGTTTGTACTTGCGGGTGTCGTCACCGTGCCAGGTGAACCACCAGTCCCACATGGCCGGTGTCACGTCGGGCATGTGAGTGAGCACGGCGACCGTCATCGAACCGTCGGGTAGGAGCGTGTAGCCGGTTTCAACGGCCACGCTGTCAGAGCTGAGGAGATCACCGGCTTTCTCGATGCTAGTCAGCAGAGGGACAGCTCGGGGGCCCAGATTGAGCGCTTCAACCACGTGTGAGGGCAACGGAGCCATCATAGGGTCGTAGTACGGCGAGAAGGGGCTGGAATGATCCTCTTCTCGGTAGCCGATATAGCTGCGGCTGGCAGACAGGTGCTTGGTCACGGACGCCCCATCCAGGAGTGGAAACGACCTTCAGGGTCATAAGTGGCACGAACCAGGTCGAGGCGAGACATGGCGGTCTTCGACGCGAATTGAGCCGGCCGCTGGCCGAGGTTCTCGTCAGCCAGCTGGATGCCGGTGGCCAGCGGAGCCATCTCCGCCATGTGGTATCTAGCCCAGTCACCGTAGTGCTCGTCATCCAAGGCGTCCTGCCACACGGAGTAGAGCGCGATGTAAGTGTCGTCCTCCATTGAGTAGGCCATGTCCTGACGTTTTGGCGCAGGACCCCAGTTGAGCCACAGACAGTGCGAGGGTGCCGGCGGCAGGGTCTGGGCGATGCTCTTCAAGGCCGGCAAGAGGTCCTCGATCGACGCGGAGGTCCACATATTGTCCGCAGCGTAGCGGTGCTCGTCAGGGTAGGCATGCATTACGGCGTCGTACCAATCGAGCAGTGTCATGGGCGCGAACGGAATCGCGGCCAGGGCTTGTTCGCGTACCGGGCAAGTGTCGAGCAGTCGCACAGCTTCTCGCGCCTCGTCCTCAGAATCCGCGAACACAGGAGCAGCGATCACGATGGTGGGCTGATCGATACCGAGGGGCTCAAAATTCGTGCACATGAGAACCTGCAACTCCACGCGCCGGTCCACCTCAGGGCCGATGGCATGCGCCCACCGGTAGATGTCCTCCAGAAGATCGAGTGGGTAAGCGTACACACTCGAGCCGCATACCGCAGGCTTGTGGTAGATGCGCACGTGGAATTGGACCACAACACCGAAAAACCCGGGACCGGAGCCGCGGGCTGCCCAGAATATATCTGAGTTCTCCTCCGAGTTCGCGTGGATCAGCTCCCCATCGGCGTTGACCACGTCGACGGCCAGCACACTCTCACAGGCGGGCCCGAGCACTCGGCTGTTCCATCCGTATCCGCCCTGAAGGAGGTAGCCGCCCACCGCAACGCCCTTGCAATGGCCAGCAGGGAAGAACAAGTCCTCGGCCGCGAGCACGGCGCACATCTCGTTGCCGTGTTTACCCGGTCCTACGGCAGCGGTCATGGCTTCACCGTCCACAGCGATGCGATCGAGCCGGGACACATCGAGCAGCAACCCGCCGTGACGAAGATGGCTCGCCGTCCAGCTGTGCCCGCCGGAGCGGATACCGACACGCAGTCCATGCCGCTTGGCGAAGCGAACCGCGTTTTGAACGTCTGCCACGGAGCAAGCCTGCACGATCACATCCGGAAAGCGGTTGGGAACCCGGGCGTTCCACACGGTGGACTTGCGTGCTTCCTCGTAGCCCGCCGCTCCGCGCCGGAACACGTTGCCGGTCAGTTCCATCACGCCTACCTTTTAGTCTGTTTTGAATGCTTCTGTGAGCATCAAGTCAATGCTGGTGATCCGATCTTCGGATCACCAGATCTCAAATATGGACTATAGAGGGTTCCTGTTGGAGCCTCCAGTAGCGGCACCCTCTCGTGAGGAGCCAGTCCTACGTGCCATATGAGCCACCTCGGGCGGTGGGGACAACAGCCACTGAGCTGGGTGTGCTGACGTAGCCGGCGTGACACCGCACGCCGTGTGTCGTTTCATCAGGACTCGCAAAACGCAACGATCGGTGGGCCCCTGTCGTGCGCTCTGTGTGCAGAAGCCTCCTTCCGTGCACCGGGAGTTCGCGTACAGCTTCCGCCTCATCTGTTCCTACTTGCCTGCGGAAGTCGCCTTCCCGTCTGGTTGGACGCGTGGATGCAGCGCCATGAACGTAGAAGCCACAACGGAGAAGGGGCCAGCTGGCCCATCGCAGCCGCTGATGTCCCGGGGGCATCCCCAACCGGTGTCGGTTGAGAAACATGGAGGGGACGGACTTCGGGACCGCGCTATCCGGCTGTACCGATAAACGCTGTGGCATGAAGCCCTCCAACAAGCTCATCTCCGTGCTGACAAGATCATCGTGATCTGTCAAGAACTCTTCATGTAACGGGAAAACGACGTACCGAGCACCTAATCCCCTCGCTACCTACTTGGATGGTGTCCCGCTGAGTGGTGTAACAGCAATCTTCGCGCAGCCCCTGGTCATGGGGCGGCCATCGCGCAACTCTCCGAGTAGCGAAGCTCGTTGAGAGAAGTGACGCGATGGCCTTGTCCAGCGTGATTGAACCTCTTT
This sequence comes from Streptomyces sp. NPDC127084, assembly GCF_042724175.1. Taxonomy (NCBI): domain Bacteria; kingdom Bacillati; phylum Actinomycetota; class Actinomycetes; order Kitasatosporales; family Streptomycetaceae; genus Streptomyces; species Streptomyces sp. NPDC127084. The sequence goes on along the minus strand of NZ_JBHXFA010000286.1, from coordinate 84 downwards.
CATCCTGAATGGTTGCGGGTCAGGAGTGTGTGGATGGCTTGGACGATGGTGCTGATGCGGCGGGTGGAGCATCGGGCTCGCCGT
>NZ_JBHXFA010000285.1:3193-4121 GCF_042724175.1 Streptomyces sp. NPDC127084 | reverse complement strand
CCTCCCCGCCCCCCCCGCGCGCGCCCCCCCGCCCCCCGCGCCCCCCCCCCCCCCGCCTGGGGGGGGTGGTCCGCCACACCTCGGGTCGTCGGGGGTCGGAATCCGACGGGGGGTCTGACCTGGTGTTTTCCTGGGAGGCGCTGAAGGTCAGCTCTTCCACGAGGGTCGGCCCGTAGTCGGTGCGGGCGCGCTTCATGCTGGCGAGCAGGTCCAGGTTCACCCGGTACAGGTCCGCGATCCGAGCACCGTTCTTCGGGCTGTACCGTTCGCCCGCTGCCAGCAGACCGCACTGGATCAGCCGCTGCTTGTTCGCCTTGGCGGCGGTCATCTTCATGTGCGCCTCGTCGGCCAACTGCTGCATGGAGGCGATCACGTAGCCCTTGGCGTCCGTGTGGTTGCAGCAGGCCATCAAGAACGCGCCCTCGCCAACGCTCAGGCCGTCGGCCTGGAACACGAGGTTCATGTGCTGGATCACTGAGCCACCCCCACCCGCTGGTGGCCGGCGGCTGCCGGAACGGCCACCAGCGGCACGGCCGGTGGGCGTGAGAGAGTCCGCGCGGTCGGCGGACGGTAGAACAGGCGACGCAAAGGGGTCATCTCCCCAGGTGAGGGAGCCATGACCAGCGTGTGTGACCTAGCGGGATCCCCGGAGTAGTGGCGTTGCGCAATCTCCTGCGCATACTCTGGGTATAGGTGACCACGCGGGCCCTTCGGGCCCACGGGCTTCACCCCCGGCGAGGTCACCTCACCGGACACGACTCAGGTTGGTAGCCGAGAGAGTCGATCGGGGGGGGGTGGGTGGGGGGGGCGGGGGGGGGGGCGGGTTGTGGGGTGGGGGGGCGGGGGGGGGGCCTGTTTGCTGGGTACTCGGCCGGCCTCGGGGGGGGATCGGCGGTGTGCGATAAGGGTGTTGACCCCGACCAGTACC